>QWHP01000050.1 GCA_021404985.1 Actinobacteria bacterium ATB1 | reverse complement strand
CCTCAATGGGCGAGAACGTGAACATGGTGAAGCGCTCGAGGTCAAGCGCTTCGCTGATGTACTGGAAGCCCTTGTTGAGCTCACCGACGACGTAGTCGTCGGGAACGTGGACGTTGTCGAAGTGAACCTCGTTCGTGCGCTCGTCACCCATCGTCCAGATGGCGTTCACGGTCAGGCCGGGATGGTCCATCGGAACGAGGAAGAGCGTGATGCCGTAGTGCTTCGGGGCGTCAGGGTCCGTCCTCGCCCCGACCCAGTACCAGTCGGCGAAATGCGCCGAAGTCGTCCAGATCTTCGTTCCGTTCAGGACCCAGCCGTCCTCGACCTTCTCCGCCTTGAGCTTCATGGCGGCCGCATCGCTGCCGGCGTCCGGTTCCGAGTAGCCGACGGCGAACTCGACCTCGGCGTTGAGGATCTTCGGGAGGAACTCGGCCTTGAGCTTCTCGGAACCGTGCCTGATGAGCGTCTTTCCGATGATGCCGACGCCCTTGCCGATCTGCGGCGCGCCGCGGCGCGCCAGGGACTCGTTGAGGAGGTACTCCTGGACCCCCGAGCCCGCCTGCCCACCGAGCTCGGTCGGCCACGTGATGCCGAGCCAGCCGCGGTCGGCGAGCTTCTTCATGAACTTGCGGCGCTCGGGTGTGTCGACGATCTGCGCCATGTTCTCGCGAGTCGGGTCCATGACGATCGGGTCCGAGTTGTCATCGAGGAACTGCTCGACCTCGGCAAGGAACGCTCGCTCGGCCTCGCTGAACTCGAAGTCCATACGGCTCCCTTCGGAGATGGGTGTCGGGGCGTCCAGGGTGACCTCAGACCTGTCCGCCAGTCCCGCCGGCGAGTGTATCTGACGACCCGTCAGATTTGGAAGGCCGGCCCCCTCGGGCCGAGAATCGCCAGATGAAAGCAGGTGAGACGCGCAACCCGGACCGGGCCCACTGGGGCAAGCCCCTGGAGGGAGTCGGCATCCTCGCTGTCGAGCAGATGCAAGCCCTCCCCTACGCCACCCAGCTACTCGCCCATCTCGGCGCAGACGTCGTCAAGGTCGAGCATCCCCTCCACGGTGAGTCCGGGCGGGATTCGCGGCCGGCCGTCACGGACGTGGACGGCCGTGAGGTGGGGGCCACGTATCTCCGCAACAACCTGTCGAAACGGTCGATCGGAATCGACCTGAAGGACCCCGACGGGCGCGAGCTGGTTCTCCGGCTGGCCGGCCATTTCGACGTTCTCGGCGAGAACTTCAAGCCGGGAACAATGGAGCGCCTCGGACTCGGGTACGACACGGTGTCTGCCCACCATCCCGAGCTCGTGTACCTCTCGGTGTCCGGCTTCGGATGTGGCACGGACTCCCCCTACAGGGACTGGCCCGCATACGCACCCATCCCGGAGGCGATGGCCGGCATCTACGAGATGAACCGCACAGGGGACGAACCCCCGGCACCACTGGTTGCGGGAGCACTCGGCGACATCGGCAGTGCACTCTTCGCGGTGATCGGAGTCCTCTCGGCACTGCGTCACCGCGAGAGGACCGGCCTCGGCCAGCACGTCGACATCTCGATGTTCGACTCGATGGTCGCCATGGCCGACCTCGTCCCCTTCTTCTGGTCCATGGGGGTTCAACCCTGGCGTCAAGGTGGCGGAGGACAGGGACTCATCGAGAGCTACCGCTGCCGGGACGGCTGGTTCGTCATCGAGGTCATCCGAGAGCACCAGTTCGACAGGCTCGCCGCCGTCGTCGGGCATCCGGAATGGAAGGACGACCCCCGCCTCTTCTCGCGGCACGGCTGGGACGACCACAAGGAGAGCGTGATCCGCCCCGGAATCGAGACCTGGGCGGCAAGCCGCACCAAGGTCGAGGCCTCCCACGAGCTCTGCGCGGCCGGAGGCGCGGCCGGACCGTCCAACACAGCGGAGGACCTTCTCGGCGATCCACACGTGGACATGCGCGACATGCTCCTCGAGGTGGAAAGGCCCGACCGGCAAGATGGAGTCGATCCACTCCTCGTGGTCGGCAACCCGGTAAAGCTCAGCCGGGTGAGCGAGGGGCCTGTCGGGAGATGGCCTGCACTCGGCGAGCACACCGACGAAGTCCTCGGGGCAGTCCTGGGTCTGGACCCCCGAAAGATATCGGATCTCCGTTCACGTAATGTCGTCTCCTGAGGGGGCACCCATGACGACGGCGACTGGTGAGCCAAGGATCGATCTGCTCGAGGACACATGGGCGGAACGCATTCCGCACGCTGAGATGGAGTGGCTGCGCCAGAACAGGCCGGTCCACTGGCACGACGGGCCCGCGTCCGGCGAGGGCTTCTGGTGCCTGACGAAGTGGAGCGACGTCCGCGAGGTCAGCCGGCAGCCACGGACGTTCAGCGTCGAGCTGGGCTCCCCGTTCATCGAGACGCACGACGAGGAGTCGCTCCGCCTCATGGCACTCACGCTCGTCTCGATGGATCCCCCGAAGCACGACCGCATGCGCCGGCTCGTGAGCGCCGGCTTCACGCCGCGCATGACCGGCCTCCTTGAGCACAAGATCGCGGAGCGAGCGGTCCATATCGTGGACAGCGTCATCGAGGAACAGGCTTGCGACTTCGTGCAGCGAATCGCGGCGGAGCTCCCCCTCCAGGTGATCTGCGAGATGATCGGCGTGCCCGAGGAGGATCGCCACCTGGTCTTCGAGTGGTCCAACACCCTGGTCGGACAGCAGGATCCCGACTTCAACCGCGGGCCGGGGGCGGGCGAGGTCGCCATGGTGCAGATGTACGCCTACTGCGACCGGATCGCAGCCGACCGGCGCATCAGACCCCGCGACGACATCATGTCAACCCTCGTCCATGCCGAGGTGGACGGCGACAGGCTCTCACCAGAAGAGCTCGATATGTTCTTCGTGACCCTCGCCGTCGCCGGGAACGAGACGACCCGCAACCTGATCGCCCACTCGATGCAGGCCCTGTTCGACCATCCGGAGGCGAGGGCCGAGCTCCAGTCGGGTCTCGACGACCAGATGCTCTGGAAGTCGGCGACTGAGGAGTTCCTCCGCTGGGGTTCGTCGATCGTCTGCTTCCGCCGCACGGCGGCAGAGGACACGCAGGTTCACGGACAGCCCATCCGGGCGGGCGAGAAGGTCGTCCTGTACTACATCTCCGCCAACAGGGACGAGGACGTGTTCGTCGATCCCTACAGGTTCGACATCCGCCGAAACCCCAACGAACATCAGGCGTTCGGTGGGGGTGGGATCCACTACTGCCTGGGCGCGAACCTGGCTCGCCTGGAGATCAGGTCGATGATGCAGGAAGTCCTTCGCCGACTTCCCGACATCCGCCCGGACGGCGAGCCGGCGCGACTGCGCTCCAACTTCATCAACGGAATCAAGCGCATGCCGGTCCGCTGGGACTGACTTCGTCACTAGAGTGCCGTCGGTGAGCGGCACGAACGACATCATCGGCCCCGATCTCTCGACACCCTCTACCGAGGGCGTGACGTTGGATGCGTTCCTCGCGGACCACGTGGTCGAGGCGAAGGGGAAGCTCTATGCGAACGGGGTCGGCTGGAACGTGATGGCGCTGCGGGAGATCCCGGGTCCGCTACCGCCATTCGGCATCGGGATGCTCGTCCACGTTCCCTACACGGCGACCAACGCCCCCCACCGGATCGAGGTGCGCCTCCACGACGCAGACGGCATGCCCATCGGGCCGACGGGACCCGGCGGCGAGCCGATCGGGAACGAGGCGGATCCATTGCTGGGCACGGAACTGAACGTGGGTCGCCCCCCCAACCTCCAGCCGGGCGAGGAGCAGATCGTCCCGATGGCCGTGAACCTCAACGGTTTCGTCGTCCCGCGGATCGGCTCATATCGCTTCGATCTCACCGTCGACGGCGAGACTGCGAAGCAACTCACGTTCCGCGTCGTCCAGGCATCCGCCGCGCAACCCTGACATTCGCCGCGCGCATGCCCTCCCCAGCCACGTGGGCGGATCCAGACACCACAGACGTGACGCAATCCACCCACGTCCCAGCCGCAACAACCCACGTCACGCCCCCCACCCCACGTGGGCGGATCCAGACACCACAGACGTGACGCAATCCACCCAGGTGTTGGATCAGAGGACGAAAGTCGCGGTGACGCTGGCGGCGGTCATGACGAGAGCAGCACCCACTGCGACGAAGACCATCCAGCGCGGGATCCGGCCGGACTCGTCCTTGGGAAGCCGCCGACGCAGGTTCTGCTCGATGCGGTGCGCCCACGGGACGTCCCGGGCGAGAAGGGCGATGCCTGCCACCACCACGAGCAGTCCGGGCCCCGGGAGCGGCATCAGGATCACCCCCAGGATCACGACGGCGACACCGAGAGTTATCGACGCCAGGCGCAGGAGGATATGGCGCTTGACCTCGGCCTCGGTCTCCTCGGTGTGACCGCTCTCCACTTCTGCTCGGTAGAAGGCCTCGCGGAGGCGGTCGAATTCGCTGTGGCTCGTGTCCCCCATGACTGTCCCATCATATGAGCCGGGGGCCGATCGTCGACCCGCCATCCCTCCAGCCGGCAATAAAGGGTCAGACCTCGTGATGGCGGTCCAGCGGACCACCCGTCGCAGCAAGCATGCCCATCCGGGGACGAAGGCCCTCGAGGCCATGCGCCTCGACGAGAGCGTGAGCCTCGTCGCGCAGCCGTGCCGCCCTGATCTCGTCCTGCCCGGTGATCGCAGACGCTAGCTCCAGGCGGCTCCGAGCCATCCATATCGGCCCGCGCAGCGAGTCGTGGATTAGCAACGCCTCCTCGAAGTGCGCCTTGGCCCGGTCGCTCCTGCCTGCCAGTTGGTCCATGCGTCCGAGAGCATGGTCGACACTGCCGAGGCCGAGGCTGGGGGGCAACGTCGGGTACACACCGGCAAACGGTGAAAGGAGCGCGTGGAGAGGTTCGGCGTGCTCCACCAGACCGAGATCGGCGACGAGTTCCGCGGTCACGAGGATGTGCATCGCCCACACCACGTTCAGCGGACGGTCCGCGTACGGCAGGGCTGCCAGATACCTGTTGAAGGTCGCACGGGCTGCCCCACGGTTCCCCGTCTCGAACTGGGCTCGCGCAAGCAATGCAGTCGCGATGTCGTCGTCCTCGCTGTCACCCGTCAGGCTCGAAACCTCTTGGGGACCGAGGAACTCGTGCAGTGTCCCCGTGTCGTACCAGAGATGTGAGGTCAAGGCCTTCGTGTGCCTGTCCCAGTCCGGATCACCCCCGGCCTCACCCAGGTCCGTGGCCTCTGCCAGCAGGACTCGCGCCCGGTCGTAGTCGGCATCGAAGATCGCGAGTGCGGTCTGGCAGACCTTCGAGAGGAACTCGACTTAGATGTCCACACCGCACAGGTCTTCCAAGGCCGTCTGCCACCGGCGCATCCAAGCGTCGGCTTCGTCACGCATCCCGAGCTCGAACGCGGCGCAGAAGGCGAGCTCCGACCCGGGCTGTGTCACCAGAGGCTTCGACGCTTCCGCGATGTCCTCGAGCTCGTACGCAACCTGGAGCCGCCGCCTGGCGGTGCCCGGATGCCAGTTCACGTGTGCCCAACGGACGAGGACGTTGGAGAGGGTAAGTGGATCCCCGACGCGCCTCGCCATGTCGAGAGCGTCCTGCGCCAGCCGCTCGCGCTCCTCGCTGTCGTCGGCGAATACGAGTTCGGTGGCAAGCGAGGACATCAGCTCGGCGCGCAGTCCGCCGTCCGTGTCCGGCATGGAATCCAGGGCGAGTCTGGGCACGCCGGTGATCTCCTCGTCGACTGCGAACGCACGCGTCGCGAATCCGCGGTTGGTGTTGACGGCCGCCCTCGCGAGCTGCTCCGGGCGTCCCTCGCGGCACGAGAGGAGGGCAGCCTCCATGAGCGAGTGGCGGTAGGTGCTGTCACCCGAACGCCGCTGGGCGGCACCCAGGGCGATGAGGACGTCCACCCTGTCCGCGTCCGGGTCGCGGCGCCGCGTCGTGTACTCCCGATACCATCGAACCGCCTCCTCCGGCGCGGCCTCCATGCAGCAGTCGCCTGCACGACGAAGCCAGCCCAGCAGTTCGGGATCGTCCTCGTCCGGGCCGGCAGCCTGGAGGCGGTGGTGGGCGATCTCGCAGGCCCTTCCGTCAGGTGCGCCGGCGTACATCCTCTCGAGACCGCCCGCAACCCTCCGGTGCATCCGCGCCCTGCGTGTCGCCGACAGGGTGGATACGACCGACTCCCGCAGCAGGTCGTGCGTGAAGCGGATCGTCCCTGGTCCGACTTCCTCCGTCAGGCCTGCCTCTGCGGTCTCGTCGACAGCGTCGAGGAGGGCCCCCTCGGAGAGCTCACAGACCTCTGTCAGCAGACCGATGTCGATGTCACCCCCCACGATCGAGCCCACAGCGAGCACATCGGAGGCGGCATCCGAGAGGGTCGCGAGGCGATCGCCGACCATCTGCCTCAGCCCGGCCGTCCTCCCCAGCGCCTGGATCTCCTCGGCGGTGACCTCGCCTCGTTCGCGAACCTCCCTCAGGATCTCTCCAAGGAAGAACGGGTTGCCGTCGGACCTCCGCCAGATCGCATCAACGAGCGATTCGTCACCGGAGACGCGAGCATCTACCGCGCCGATCAGATCTCTCACGTCGTCTCGACGCAGCCCTTCGAGCTCGATGGTGGTCACGTCGGTTTCGCGGGAGGCAAGCACCGAGCCGAGGGGATGTCCGGGCGCCACGGGCCTGAAGGTTCCGGCGACCATCAGCAGGAGATCGGGGTGCCGCAGCAGATGCCGCAACATCACACTGGTGGGTTGAGTCGTCCAGTGCAGGTCCTCGAGTACGAGAAGAACGGGTGAGGTCTCGGCCATCGTCTCGAACCAGCCGACCACGGCCTGCAGCAGCCGGAACCGCTCGGTCGCAGGATCGACGCCGGTCCCCGAGGACCCGAGATCCCTCAGGCGGGGCACGAGTGGTTCGAGGTCGCCCACCGCCTGGCCGAGGACTGCGAGCACTTCCCCTCGGTCCGACTGTTGCACCCAGTGGTCCAGGACCTCGGAGAAGGGTTGGAACGGAAGCTGGAAATCCTCGTCAGATCGGCCGTAGAGGACGAGACCGCCGTCTTCGTGCACCATTCGGGCGAACTCACGCGCCGTCCGGGACTTGCCGATACCCGCCTCACCCGAGATCCAGGCGATCTGCCTGTGCCCGGACGTAGCCCGCTGCCATGCCTCTTTCAGCGCTGCCATCTCGGATCCCCGGCCCGTGAAGGGATAGTCCTCGGCGACGGCGACGTCAGGGGGAAGTTCGAGCAGTGAACGGACGGATGCTGTCCACGTGACGGACCAGAGGTGCACGTCGTGGTCCAGGCCCTTGGGCTTCACAGGGCCACGGTCCAGCCAGTCTTCGCCCGAACGCCCTGCGGCGAGCAGCCGGGTGGTCTCCGACACGAGGATCTCGCCCCCTTCGGCGATGTCGCAGATGCGTGATGCCTCGACGACGGCATTCCCGAAGCAATCCCCGTCCTCCCAAGTCACGTCTCCGCTGCTTATCCCGACTCGTACGGAGAGTTGGGCTGCGAGTCTCTCGGTCCGGTTCGCGCGCTCGATGGCCTGCTGCATTCGCACGGCGGATGCCACTGCGTCGGAGGCCGAGGCGTAGGTGGCCATCAGCCCATCCCCGAGGCCCTTGACGACTCGGCCCCCGTTGCGCTCGACCGCCGATACGAGGATTCGGTCGTGACCACGCCGGAGCTCCTCGGTGCGCGCCTCGCCGAGCACGGACCTCAGCCGCGTCGAATCGACGATATCCGTGAAGAGCACGGTGGCCGTCTCGACCGCTCCGGGAGCCATGTCCAGAAGCGCACCTTCGCTCTCTCCGAACGCCGTTGGGTGTCTCGCAGATCGGGATGCTGGCGGGTTCAGTCGAGATCGACGACCCTCTCGGGCTTGTAGGGCGGCCGCGGGAGAGCACCACGCGCGACGAGCTCGACGCGGCAGGGCACCTTCAGCTCTCCCTCGATCGCGTCCTCGAGTCCTCGCGCCGCCTTGCCCCTGTCACCAAGTCTCTCCTCGTCGTACTCGACTCGGATTTCCAACGCGTCCATCTCGGGCCCGCGCCGCACGATCTGATACTCCATCGTCGGCGTCCTGAACGCCTCCTCTCGGAACACGACGCCTGCGACCTGCCCGGGCAGGATGCGGACGCCCCGTACGACCACGATGTCCTTCTTGCGTCCCTTCCACCGCACCCGACGCCCGGTTTCCCCGCAGGGACATGCCTCGGGATTGATGACCACGTAGTCCTCGAGGTTGTACCGGATCAGGAAGTTGTCCTTGGCGATGGTTGTCACGACGAGCTCCCCCATCTCGCCGTCCGGCACGGGGTTGCCCTCCTCATCCACGGCCTCGATCACCGCGTAGTCCTCGGCCGCGTGCGCCCCGCCTCCCTCGGGACAGGCAGATCCGAGGAACGAGAAGCACTCGCTCCCCGCGCTGATCGTCCGCTCGGCCCCGTCGGGGCTCTCCATGGGAGGCCGGAGGTTCAGGTCCGCAACTGGGTCGAGGCCGGCACGTACTGCCGCTTCGTAGACCTTCACGTAGGTTGCGGGAAAGATCTGATACGACATCGGTTTGCAGCGCCGCCAGAGATCCACCGCCCGATCGACTGCACTGTCGGACTCGAGCTCACCCACAGCGAGGACAAGACATCCGAAGCTCTCCATCGCAGTTGTCAGGGTGAGGCCACCCCCGTAGACGCCGAGGGGATGTGCGTTGGCGATCACCATGCCCGGACGCAAGCCCTGGCGCCAGAACATCCTGGCCGCGGCGTCCTGCTCGTTGGCGATGTCGCGCTTCGTCGAGAGAACGAACGTGGGATTCCCCGACGTGCCGCCGGTTGCACCGACGCGCACGCATTCCCTCAGACGCGCACCCCTGTAGTCGCCGAACGGGGGTGACTCGGCCTCGCTCACGCGCAGCTCGTCCTTGACGGTGAAAGGCACGTTCTGCAGGTCCTCGAGACGAACCCGATCCCCCGGACCGAACCCACCGAGGGCGAGCTTGTCGACGAAGAAGGAGACCGGATGCTCGAAAACCCTCTCCATGACACGGTCCAGACGCTCCTGCTGGAGCTCGACCAGCTCTGCACGGGGCAGGGTCTGGACCTCGGGGTCCCACATGTGATCTCTCGGCTCCGGCATCGTCGGTCTCCCGCGGCCTGCGAACTCGTGCTGCTCCTCCGTCGGTATGCGACCGGAAGGACTCGTCCCGGAAGCATGCCCACGTCGTACAAGGATTCTTGCACGACATGTCGTCGAGAGCCCCACCCGCCCCTCTCCACCGCTCGAGGGAAGCGGTCCTCTAGGGTCATTGGGCACCCGATCCACCGAGTCGCCGGCGGAGGTCCGATGCACGAACAGGCGAACACTGTCCCGGGAACCCTCGAGGCCCTCAGCCATCTTCTCGACATGGGTCCGGCAGAGCGGATCCTCTGCGAACATCGAGGATCCTCCGTCACCCTCGGGCGACTCCGGGAGAGCCGAGACACTTGCGCCGCCGCGATGGAGAAGGCGGGAGTCGGCGCCGGGGATGCGGTCGTTGCCGTGCTGGGGAGCAAGCCGAACACGATCGCTGCCATGTTCGCCGCGTGGAGCATCGGGGCGGCATTCGCCCCCCTCGATCCCCACATGTCACCGTACCTCGCACGGCGGTTCCTCGACACAGTCGTGCCCACCGTGGTCCTCGCCGGTGACGAACCGGCCCCCGTTCTCCCCGACGGCGCCGGCGTCGTACAGCCGGCCGGAGACGACCACCTCGACTGGGATGTCGACTCCTCCGCTTCGGCAGGGACCCCGCGCCCGCAGGTGACAGCGCTGCCGAAGTCGGAGGTCGCCCTCGACCTCGGGGTGATCGACACCGCGGGCGGGGTCGTGGCGATCAGCGTGCCTGCAGCCGACTTGGGGCGGACGGTCTCCACGATTCCGGACGACCTCGGGGGGGACTGCCGGATCGGAACGTTCTCGCTCGACACCTGGGCGGGGATCGTCGACGTCCTCACGGCCGTACGCGGGAACCACCGACTCGTGCTCTGCAGCCCCTTCTCGCCGTCGGAGTTCCGCAAGAGCGTGAAGCGCCACTCCGCGAGAACCGCGTCCCTCACAACGCAGTCGATGGCGATGCTCCTCGAGGATCCCGACGCCGAAGACCTCGAACCCCTCGAGACAATCCGGTTCGCCTCGGCCCACCTGCCGATACCTCTCGTCCGCCGATTCCACCGTCAGTTCGGTGTCAACGTGGCCGCGGGCTACGGGAACCGGCAGTTCGGACGCGAGGTGCTCGGCTGGGATGCGACCGACCTGAGGCGACACGGATCCGGCAAGGTTGGCTCAACGGGCCGCCCCCGCCCCGGTGTGGAGGTAGCCCTCGTGGACGACTCCGGCGCCCCCCTCCCCGAGGGCCGTGTCGGCGAGCTCGTCTTCCCCGGGCACGGTCGCCCCGAGGAGGGCCACACCCAACCCTCCGGTCCCCGCCACGCCGTCGACCGCCTCGATCGTCGAGCGCAGCTCGGGATCGATGCGGGAGCGCAGGAAGCTCTGACGAGCATCGGCCGCGTACACGACCACGTCGCCCTGCTGGGCCCGAAGCGCACCGGTCGAGCCCAGGAAGAGGCCGTCGAGCAGCCCACCGAGCAGGAGGAGGAGCACGACGAGGAGGGTGAGCGATGCCACCGCGGACCCGAACCGACCCGGTCGACGTTGGAGCTCTCGGATGGCCAGCCTCATCGGAGTGCCCCCGACGTCGCGGTCGCTTCGACCGGTTGCAGCCGCAGGACGCGGCGGATCGCCCCGACCGAGGCCAACCCGGCCAGGCCGACAACGATGACCGCCACCCCCGCGACCGATCGGGGATCCACCGAGGCGTCGAGGCCTGCTCCGCC
>QWHP01000514.1 GCA_021404985.1 Actinobacteria bacterium ATB1 | reverse complement strand
ATGACCCTACCCACCGAGGACCGGAACCCTCTGTGGGGTGTGCGCTTCGGAGCCGACCCGGCAAGGGCTCTGTGGGACTTCACCGTCGACCTCGATGTCGAACGCGAGCTGATCCCGTTCGACATCGCCGTCAACAGGGCGCATGTCGCCATGCTCGAGAGCAGCGGCCTCCTCGAGGAGGCCGACCGTGAGCGCATCTCGCGGGCCCTCGACGCGGTTGAGTCCGAGCTCGAGGCAGGTACGTTCGAGTTCGCCGAGTCGGACGAGGACGTCCACATGGCCCTCGAACGGCGGATCTCGGAGATCGCCGGCGAGGCGGGTGAGCGCATCCATGCGGCGCGGAGCCGCAACGACCAGGTCGCCACCGACTTCCGGCTCTGGGCGAGGGAGGCGGCGCTCGTCCTCTCCGTTGCCGTCGACGAGCTCGTCCTCTCCTTGTGCGACCAGGCGGAATCACATGCCGAGACACTCATGCCCGGGTTCACGCACATGCAGCCCGCACAGCCGACCACCGTCGGACATGTCCTGCTCGCGCACGCCACAGCGCTCGATCGGAACACTGATCGACTCCTCGACGCACGCGATCGCAACGACACCTGTTCCCTCGGCGCGGGCGCGCTGGCGACCACGACCCTCGGAATCGATCCCGCCGCCACGGCAGTGGCTCTCGGTTTCGAGCGATCCTTTGCGAACTCGATGGACGCGGTGGCATCGCGCGACTTCGCGCTCGATCTCCTCGCGGCCGGAACGATCTGCGCGGTGGACCTCTCACGCCTGTCCGAGGACGTCGTCCTGTGGGCCGGCGAGCAGTTCGGCTTTCTCGAGCTCGACGACGCCTGGGCGACGGGGTCGTCGATGATGCCGCAGAAGAAGAACCCCGACGTCGCCGAGCTCTCCCGTGCGGTGCCCGGCAGGGTGCTGGGCGCCTTCGTGTCGCTGGCAACGATCGTGAAGGGCCTTCCACTTGCGTACAACCGTGACATGCAGGAGGACAAGGCGGCGACGTTTGCCGCAGTGAGACGCCTCGAGCTGGCCCTCGTTGCGATGCGTGGCCTGATCTCGACCGCTCGGTTCCGCGCCGAACGGTGTGCCGCCGCGGCCGGTGGTGGTGGCGCCGCGGCCACCGACCTCGCCGAGGTGCTCGTCGCGTCAGGGGTCCCGTTCCGCAGGGCGCACGAGATGGTCGGCCGGCTCGTCGGCGATCTGTCACGGCAGGGGCGGGAGCTCGCAAGCGTGACCGACGACGAGCTCGCTGCCCTGCACCCTGCCCTCGAGGGCTGTAGCGGCGCTTGGCTGTCTCCCCGGGCATGCGTCGAACGACGCCGTCTGGCCGGGGGTCCGCACCCAGAGTCTGTTCGCCACGCCGCTTCGGTTCTGCGAGCACGTGTGGCCGACCGTGCCGGGCGCCGGGTCTCCTGACAGGCCGTCCCCCGGGGACTGCGATGCCCGGCGGCCGACGGATCCGGGCGAAAGACCGAACGCCATCCGGACATGGACATGTGGTCGGGAGTCGGCGACTCGACGGGGTCTCCGAGGCGGAACAGGAGGGTGCGGGATGGTCGCTTGGTGAAAGGTGCTGTGTCTGTTGGCGGTTCTGACGTGGGGATCTCTGCTTCTTCCCGCGGAACCCGCTGCCGCAGCGGAGCGAAATCATTGGTTTGCCTTCCACGAGAATGGTGTCCGGCACGGTGGAGAACTTCTCACCGGCGACATCCGTGGGGTACTGGCATCCCGTTCCTGTTCAAGAACCGTGCAGGGATCGGGCACCGTTTCCTACGGGGACAGTGAGACGGCAGAGGTTGCGCTCAACGTGTCGAGCTTCCTCGTCTTTGCGTTCGGCCGGATCGACGTCAAGACACCGACGCGGACGTATGCACAGAGCGTCGTGCTCGCCTTCGACGGTTACGCAGGGGATCTCTGCTACATATTCCTCCCACAGGACCTGTTCCACGGCAACAGAGCACCCGATTGGCTGAACAGTCGGGCCCTAGGAGCGTGGTGTCGAACATGCCATTTCCGTCTGCGAACCGCCG
>QWHP01000513.1 GCA_021404985.1 Actinobacteria bacterium ATB1 | reverse complement strand
GGCGTCCTCCCTCAGTGTCTTGTAGCTCGTGACGCTCCACAGCTCCGCCCCGATGCCGTGCCTGTCCGAGAGGAGCTGCTGAGCTTGCGTGGCCATCGCGTGAGTCGGGCCGGAGAAGAGGATGCGGACGTTCGCGCGCATGCCCTCGGGTGCCGGACAGTACATGTAGATGCCGCGAACGATGTCGGCGTCCTCCAAGCCCTCGGGCTTGGCGGGCATGACGTAGGTCTCGTTGTAGAGCGTGATGTAGTAGAAGACGTCGGGGTCGAGTTGGGTGCCCGGGTCCGTCGATGCGGGGTCGCCCATGGGGAACGGCGGTGGCGGGGGTGTCCCGTACATGCGTTGGACCCCATGGCGCACAATGGCCGCGAGCTCGTAGGCGAACGCCGGGTCGTAGGCCTGGCAGTTCGGCACGGCCGAGAACAGGACGTGGCTGTGCCCGTCGCAGTGCTGGAGCCCCTCGCCGGCCAGGGTCGTCCGGCCGGCAGTCGCGCCCATGAGGAACCCCCGTCCACGCGCGTCCCCGAACGCCCAGACGAGATCTCCGAAGCGCTGGTAGCCGAACATCGAGTAGTAGATGAAGAAGGGAACCATGGGCACGCCGCGTGTTGCGTAGGAGGTGCCGGCAGCCGTGAAGGTCGCCATCGACCCCGCTTCCGTGATTCCCTCCTCGAGGAGCTGTCCGTTCTGTCTCTCCGTGTAGCTCAGCAGCAGATCCGCGTCGACGGGTTCGTACTGCTGGCCAAACGGTGCATAGATCCCCACCTCGCGGAACAACGCGTCCATGCCGAACGTTCGTGCCTCGTCGGGGATGATCGGGACCACGCGTGGTCCGAACTCCGGTTCACGCAGAAGGTTGCGGAGAAGCCTCGTGAACGCCATCGTCGACGAGACAGGCTGGTTCCCGGAACCTTGGGCGAGCTCCTCGAAGGCTGCATCAGACGGGAGGGAGAGCCCCCGGCGGATACGGCTCGTGCGGCGTGGGAGGCTCCCGTCGAGCTCACGCCGGCGTTGCTTCATGTACTGGATCGCAGGGTCCGCCTCGCCGGGGAAGTAATACGGTGGGAGATCGCCCTGGAGGGCGGCGTCGGGGATCTCCTCGTGGAGATGCAAGCGGTCCCGCAGCTCGAGGAGCTGTTCCCTGTTCATCTTCTTGATCTGATGCGTGGCGTTGCGCGCCTCGATCGACTTGCCGAGCGTCCAGCCCTTGATCGTCTTGGCGAGGATCACCGTCGGGGCACCTTCGGTCTCGACGGCGGCCTTGTACGCCGCGTAGAGCTTCCGGTAGTCGTGACCCCCGCGCGGCAGGCGCTGGAGCTCCTCGTCCGTCAGGTGCTCGACCATCGTCTGCAGCCGAGGGTCCGGGCCGAAGAAGTGCTTGCGGATGTAGGCGCCCGTCTCGACGGCGTACTTCTGGAACTCGCCGTCCACAGTCGTGTTCATCGTGTTCACGAGTACGCCGTCGGTGTCGCGGGCGAGCAGCTCGTCCCAGCGGGATCCCCAGATGACCTTTATGACGTTCCAGCCCGCCCCGCGGAACAGGGCTTCGAGCTCTTGGATGATCTTGCCGTTGCCCCGGACGGGTCCGTCGAGCCGCTGGAGGTTGCAGTTCACGACGAAGATCAGGTTGTCGAGCTTCTCGCGACCCGCGATGGACAGTGCCCCAACGCTCTCGGGCTCATCCATCTCGCCGTCGCCGAGGAAGCACCAGACGCGGCTGTCCGACGTGTCGTCGATCCGGCGGTTCTCGAGGTAGCGGAGGAAGCGCGCGTGGTAGACGGCGTTCATGGGCCCCAGACCCATCGAGACCGTCGGGAACTCCCAGAAGTCAGGCATCGTGCGGGGGTGTGGGTACGAAGCGAGGCCGTGACCGCTCACCTCCTGGCGGTAGTTGTCGAGCTGCTCGTCGGAGAGTCTTCCCTCGAGGAAGGCGCGGGCGTAGATGCCGGGCGCCGCGTGACCCTGGATGTAGATGTGGTCCCGAGGGCGCCCGTCGTCCTTGCCGCGGAAGAAGTGGTTGAAGCCCACCTCGTA
>QWHP01000049.1 GCA_021404985.1 Actinobacteria bacterium ATB1 | reverse complement strand
TGTCGGTGAAGTGAGCCGAGAGGTTGTCGACGACGCAGTGCAGTTCCATGCCGACAGGGGTCTGAGCGTCGAGATCGGCGAGGAACTCGACGAAGTTCTCCGACCGGGTCGAGTCGGTCACCCACGCTGCAACATCGCCTTCGTGAACGTTGAGACCAGCAAAGAGCACAGCAGTACCGTTGCGGCGATATTCGAACTCGCGACGTCGGGGGATACCCGGCACCGGCGGTTTGGTCGGGTTGATGCGGCTCTTGGCCTGGATCCCGGACTTCTCGTCAACCGACCACACGATGGCGTTCTCGGGCGGGTTCAGGTACAGACCACACACATCGGCGGCCTTCTCCCAGAAGTCGGGATCATGCGACGTCATCCACGACTCTGTCTGCCACGGCTTCAGATCGAGACTGCGACAGATCCGCCACACCTGCGACGCCGAGATCCCCACCCCGTGCTCGTTCATGCGGGCGGCGATCGCCTCCATCGTCCAACGCGTCGCCTCATCAGGAGGCGACTCGGTCACCGTCTTGACCAACAACAACACGTCATCATGGTCATACACCGGCGGCCGGCCTGGTCGATCCGCGTCACGCAAACCAGCCAACCCGAACTCGAGATACCGGCGACGCCACACCGCGACCTGGTTGTAGTGCATACCGATCGTCTCGCCGATCTCACGGTTGCTCGCGCCCTCAGCCGCCATCAACACCAGCCGAGCCCGCTGCGCCACCCGTGCCTCGACCGTACCCGAACACACTCGCCGTTCCAGTACCTCACGATCACCGGGCCTCAACTCGAGAGGAAGAAGTCTCATGACCCCATACAATCACATCACTGTCATTTACGCGTGGATGCACTAGTGGTTGGCCTCCACGGGCCCGGATGGCGCATCGCCCAGCCTGTCGAGGATTCGGGTGGCGAGCTCGGATACGGCCAGACGGGCATCCGGGGGTGCAAGAACCTCGGATGCCGGCAGCAGGGACAGGAGGAGAGGGGCGAGCCGCGTGACGTCCGATGTCGGGAGACGCAGTACGCGATCGCCCTCGATCTCGGCGACGGCATCCGATCCATACCTTGCGCGAGCCCAGGCAACATGGTCGTGCGGGATCCGCAGGTACACGAAGACGTCGGCAGGGGAGGGTATGTATCCGGCGTCGAACGTGACTCCGGTGGTGTCCGGCGGCTCGAAGTGTTCGTTCGTGGGGTTGACCGCCTGTATCCGATCGGAGCGAAAAACCCTGGTCTCACGGTTGTCGTGATCCCACGCGAGCAGATACGTGTGGCCCTTCGCCTCGTTGAGCTGCCACGGATCGACGACCCGTGTCCGCGGTGCGCCCGTACCCGGGTTGGCGTGTGAGATCGCGACAGTACGGAGTTCACGAATGGCTTTCGCCAGGGCCGAGTTGATCGTGGCGCTCTCGGGTGGGGTTGTGGGAGGTTCGACCTCGATGCCGGGAGGCTCGGGCTCTTCCGCGCTGATGGCGGCAAGGGCCGAATCGAGGAGTGAGCGGGACTCCGTCTCGAGGGTTGCATCGGACAGAGCGGTGCGGAGCGCGATCTCGAGCGCGGCGGCTTCGCGTCCCGTCAGCTGGTCGACAAGTGGGAGGTCCGGGCCTCGCACCTGAACCCTCCCGGCGAAGGAGACAGCCTCCACCATGTCGCCCCCGTACAGGGGAGGGAGGCCACAGTAGTACGTGAGCTGGGCGAGGTCGTCGGCGAGCTCGGCCTCGGTGATCTCGAGCACACGGGCAAGTTCGGCGTTGCCGTACTCGCGACGGCTCGCGAGGCCGACGAGCCGGAGAAGCCTGTCGGCGCGTTCCACCTGGTTGGGGCCTGGCTGGCGGTAACCGACGTCTCGGTCCGCGAATGCCGCCGTCAGGGCATCTTCGCCGAGGCGTGCGGGCTCCCGGGCGAGCGCTTCGACGGTGGCTGCGAGGCGATCGGCGACCCTGCCTGTTGCAGCGGAAGGGCCCATCAACTCGATGTCGTCCCCATGGCGGAGCAGCCAGGACGCGAACGCGTCCAGGTCGCGTACGGACATCTCGGCCTCGGTCGTGTCGGAGTCCACGACGAGCGCGGCCCCGGCCGGGAGGACGCGTGCAGCTACGGCCGCCGACAGGCGAAGCCGGACCGGGATCGGTTCGCCTTCGCCCCACTCCCACGGTTCCGCTCTGAGGGTCCTCAGCGTGCCGTCGAGGTCGGACGGTTTGCGGAAGGCTTCCGATGTGAATGCCACTCGCTCCGGGTCGATTCGGTCGATCTTGAACGTGCGTTCGGACGTGGAGAGGCTGTCCCATCCGCGGACATACCAGTGGCCCTCGCTGCAGCGAAGGGCCCACGGATGGAGAACCCGTTCCGTGCTTTCTCCCTGGGCGTTGGTGTAGTGGATCCGCAGGGGTCTGCGGGACCTGTGCGCGTCGTGCACGAGCAGGAGTACCCGGGACACCGTTGCCGGGGCTCGCCACTCGGACGGACCTTGAAGGTCGCCCGCGCCGAGCTTCGCGAGGCCGGATCGGAGGTCTTGGCGGACGACCGGGTCGACGGCCGGAACGAGGCGTTCGGCGGCGAAGCGCAGCGACGCGAGCTCCTCGGCGCTCAAGTCGTGGCGAGGACGGACGTTGCGCACCTCGATCCTGTACGTGTCGTCGGCCTCGGCCACGTCGATCCCGAGGCCGCGCAGCTTCTGCTTGTCACGTGTGAACGCCTTGCGCGCGGTCTCAGGCGCCCCTTGGTAGGCACCGATCTTCTCCATCTCGGCGCGGATCTCCGCGAACGACCGGGGTGGGCCCGAGAGGAGGTACGCGAGATTTACGAGTCGCGTCGCCTGCTGGGCCTGCCTGGTGCCCTCGGGAAGCTCCCACTCCTCCATCGAGGGCAGATGCTAGAACCTTGCCGCCACGAACCTCCCGACGCCGATCCCCCCGCCCCTGTGACGTGGGCCGGCAACGACGTCGACGTGGCTTGCGGGGAGTCGACGTGGGTGGATTTGGTCACGTATGCGGTGTCTGGATCCGCCCACGTGGGTGTGGGGGAAGGGGAGGGGTAGGGATCAGGCAGGTCGCGTCGCCTCGGCCTCGATCTCGATCTGGACTTTCTTCCCTACGACGACGCCTCCGGTCTCGAGCGCCTGGTTCCATGTGAGGCCGAAATCCTCGCGGTTGATCTCGCCCGTGGCGCTGAAGCCGATGCGCTGGTTCCCGTACGGGTCGAGGAGTCCACCCTCGAACGAGGTGTCGAGGCTGACCTGCTTCGTCACTCCACGGATCGTGAGGTCGCCGTCCACTCGATACCGGTCGTCGGAGAGCCGCGTCACGGACGTGCTGTGGAACGTCATGTCGGGATGGCTGTCGACGTCGAAGAAGTCGGGGGATCGAAGGTGCTCGTCCCGCTGCTCGTCGCGGGTGTCGAGGACGTCCGAGAACTTGCCCCGCACCTTCGAAACCATCATGTGCCGGACGGCGAACCCCACGTGTGTGTGGCTGGGATCTAGCTCGTACGACCCTGGCTGTGGCACGTCGACGCCTTGGACGGTGCGGGTGACTGTCTGAGTGGCGGTCATGTCTCTGTACTCCTTATGAAGTTGTGTGCGCACGCAACTATATAGCGCCAATCGTTGCGGACGCAAGCATGTCTTGCGACGAGGGCGTAGGATGACCCAATGCCAGACCCACTCCGGGACGACCGACTCACTCTCACGGGGCTCTTCTTCGAGAGCTATGCCGGCCTCCGGGACGTCATCGGCCGTCGTCTCAGCGCAGACTCCGGGCTCTCTCCCCAGTCCTTCGAGGTCTTGATCAGGCTCGCGAGAACTCCAGGACACCGGCTACGAATGTCGGAGCTCGCAGCCCAGACCACGCTGACGCCGAGCGGGCTCACGCGGGCGGTGGACAAGCTCGAGCAGCAGGGCCTCGTCGAGCGGCACTCCTGCCCGTCGGACCGACGTGGCTCCTTCGCGACGTTGACCGACGAGGGGCTGACGACCCTGGAGTCCGCCCTGCCGGGCCACCTGGCTGCTGTCGAGGACAACATCACCTCACTCCTCACCGAACGCGAGGTCGGGGAGCTCGAGAAGATCCTCCGCAAGATCCGTGACCACGTGAAGCCCGGCGCCGTTGCAGGCGCGCGATCGACTCCGAGGAGCGAACCATGATCTTCAACCAGTACTACCTCGAATGCCTCTCTCACGCGTCGTACCTGATCGGCGACGAGGCCGGCGGGAAGGCTGTGGTCGTGGATCCACGGCGGGACGTTCAGGTCTACCTCGACGACGCGAAGGAGAACGGCCTCGAGATCTGCCTCGTCATAGAGACCCACTTCCATGCGGACTTCATCTCGGGCCACCTCGAGCTGGCGCGTGCGACAGGTGCCGAGATCGGCTACGGCGAGGCGGCAGCCGACACGGAGTACGAGATCCGGCGTCTTGCCGACGGGGAGGTGATCGACCTCGGGAACGCGTGGCTGCGGATCCTTGCCACACCCGGCCATACTCCCGAATCGATCAGCGTCGTCGTGTACGAGAACGCCGGCGACGAGGTCCCCTACGGAGTCCTCACGGGTGACACGCTGTTCATCGGTGACGTCGGTCGTCCCGACCTACTCGCCTCGGTGGGGTTCACGGCCGAGGATCTCGCCGGACAGCTCTACGACTCCCTTCGCGGCAAGCTCCTCGGACTTCCTGCCGAGACGCGGGTCTTCCCGGCACATGGGGCGGGTTCGGCATGTGGCCGCAACCTCTCGACCGCGACGCAGTCGACTCTCGCCCACGAGATGAACACCAACTATGCGCTCGCCCCGATGTCGAAGACCGAGTTCGTAGACGTCGTGACCGAGGGGCAGCCTGCGGCGCCCCCCTATTTCCTCTACGACGCTGTCCGGAACCGGCAGGAACGTCCCGTGCTCGACGAGGCTGAGGCAGCCCGCCCGCTACCCCTCGCCGAGGTGAGGCGGCTTCAGGAGTCCGGCGCTATCGTCCTCGACTGCCGTGAGCCCGCGGAGTTCGCGGCAGGACACCTCGCCGGATCCGTCAACGTCGGCCTCTCGGGACGTTACGCAGAGTACACCGGCGACATCGTCGACCCTTCGACCTCGATCGTCCTCGTCGCACCCGAGGGGACGGAACACGAGGCGAAGGTCCGCCTCGGGCGCATTGGCTATGACAACGTCGTCGGATACCTCGAAAACCCCCAGATGGCCTTCAGCGAGAACGAGGACGCTGTCCGTCTCAGCTCCAAGCTGACGGCAGCGGAGCTCCGCGGGAGGCTCGAGGAGATACCCGATCTCCAGGTCGTGGACGTGCGCCAGCCCGGCGAGGCCGAAGCTGGCGCGATTCCCAAGTCCGTGAACATCCCTCTGCCCCAGCTCAACTCTCGGATCGACGAGCTCGACCCGGGACGCCCGACCGTCGTGTACTGCGCCGGGGGGTACCGTTCGTCCATCGGAGCGTCACGCCTCGCGGCGGCCGGTTTCGCGGACGTCTCCGACCTCATCGGTGGCTACACGGCGTGGAAAGCGGGCAATCAGGAACCTGTCGGCTCTTTGTGAGGGGACCATTGGGCCGTTGCGGTTCGCCTCGCCTTGTGGAAGGGTTGGGGTGTGCCACCGGCCGGTGGCATTCCAGTCCGGGAGGTGCCCCATGTCCGAGAGCGTCTACAAGGTCATCCAGCTCGTCGGGACGAGCAGCGAGAGTTGGGAGAAAGCAGCCGCCGCAGCGGTGGACAAGGCGTCGGGCAGCCTGCGCGACCTGCGCATCGCGGAGGTCGCCGAACTCGACCTCGTGATCGACGACGGGGCGGTCAGCGCCTATCGCGCGAAGGTCAACGTCTCGTTCAAGTACGAGGACTGAGTTCCGCCAGGAAGGCCCGGAGGCGTTCCGGAGGGATTTTCGGCGTTCGATCGGCGGCGAGCAAGCCGTTTCTCTCCTGCTCGACGTCGGCGAGTTGCGTCCAGCACCAGCCGCTCAGATCAGGGACTGACTCGGCTGCGGCGACCAGCCGCCGGAAGCGATCGAAGAGGTCCTCGGTATCGGTCGCCGACGCGTAGTCGAAGCGCTCGTCTCGGCTGCGATCCCCCTCCGGGTCGAGGCCGATGCCGCCGAACTCCGAGAGGAGCACGGCACACGGTGGACCAAGGGGAGGCTCACAGCCTTCGGCCCAGACTTCCATCGACGGGACGAGGGCTAGGAGGGTTTCCGTGTCTGCGGACGCGGAGTCCTCGATCCCCACGTGCGACAGGAACGTGGGCAGATCGAACCCCGTTCCGAGGTCCGGCGACCCAGAAGCTGCCGACCGTTCCCAGCTGGTCCGGCCGATGCCGGACCAGCGCTCGACCAGCCTTCCCGGATCCTGCTCGTAGTCGTGCACGTCGACGACATCAGTCTCGACGTGACACCATCCGCTGTTGTCGCACACCGGCCGGGTGGGGTCGAGGCCCCTCGTCCCGGCGACGACCGAGCGAACGAGCTCCTGGAGTCCGCTGTCATTGCGGACGCCTTGTATTCCCCATGACTCGTTGAAGGGAACCCAGCAGACGACTGACGGATGGTTCCTGTCGCGCCGTACCGCTTCGGTCCACTCGGAGCGGAACTCGGTCTCGAGCTCGTCCTCCACGATCCCGAGCCAGAAGGGCGAGGGCATCTCCGCCCACACGAGGATGCCGAGCCGGTCCGCCCAGTGGAGCCAGCGTGGATCCTCGATCTTCTGGTGTTTGCGGACACCGTCGAAGCCGGCGGACTTCACGTACTCGATGTCCTTGCGGATCGCGTCCACAGAAGGCGGGGTCATCAGCGAGTCCGGCCAGTAGCCCTGGTCCAGGAGAAGCCTCTGGTACGTCTCCTCGCCGTTGACGAACCACCGTCCACCTTCGATGGCTACCGTGCGGAACCCCACATGCGAGCCGACCGAGTCGAGGACAGTGCCACCGGCATCGAGAAGCTCGACCGTGAGGTCGTAGAGGAATGGGTCGGCGGGACGCCAGAGGTGGACCCGGTCCGGACCTAGGTCGATCTCGGCATCCTGCTTCGACGAGGCCTCGGCGACAACGGAGCCCGACGCCGCAAGACGTACTCGAAACTCCGGACTTGCCGGCAGTTCCCCCCCGACCTCAGTGCTGACGGTCATGCGGCCATCCGCGCCGGCGGAGACGTCGAGGGCGCGAATCCAGGCCCGACCGGTGAACTCGAGCCAGACCGGCTGCCAGATTCCCGAGGTTGCCGTGTAGTGGACGAGATAGGGGAATGTCGCCGTCTGCTTGCCGCGCACCTGATCGGGGCGGAACTCGTCGACGGCCTGAACGACGATCTCGTTTCTGCCATCCTCCACGCAGTGCGAGATGTCGGCTGAGATCGGCGTGTGGCCCCCCACGTGCGACGCGACGTGCTGACCGTTCACCCAGATTGCTGCACGGAAGTCGACGGCACCGAGATGGAGGAGAACGGACTCTCGCTCCGCCCTGTCCGGGAGGGTGAAATTCCGCCGGTACCACATGACCTCGTGGCGATCTGTCTCACCGATCCCCGACGCCACCGACTGGTAGGCAAAGGGGACGACGATCTGTCTGTCGTAGCACGGCTCGTCGAAGGAGAACTCCCAGACGCCGTCCAAGGACAGCCAGCGTTGCCGGGCCATGTCGGGCCGGGGATGCGCCGGTCGATCTGACGCTTTCTCCACGCGGCGAACCTATCAGGCGGAGGTGGCGGCGGCCTCAGCATCGGGGTCGTCGTCGTCGTACGCGTCGAACCCCTCAGGTTCCGCGCCCTCCCCGCCACCGGCGTCCGGCGTTCCGTCCCCCACCCCCCTTCGACCGCGAAGGTCGAACGCGAAGACCAGGAGCACGAGACCCACGACGAGCAGGACGACCGGGACCCAGACGCCGAACAGCTTGTGCTCGCCGATGATCGTCTTCACGCGCTCGGCCATGACAGTCGTCGACTCCGGCGTCGTCGGGGCGTCGATGTCGTAGATGAGAACGCGGCCCTCCGTGGCGATGAACTGTTCCAGTGCCTCGCTGGCAGCGACCACCGCGGGATCCGTCGAGTCGCGCAGGGCTTCGGCTGCCGTCTCGAAGTGGGTCATGTCGGGAAAGGCGGTGAGGTGAGCCACCCACCTCGATGTTCGAACGGGCACGCCAGTGACACGTTCGATGTCCATCGTGGTCTCGCCGTCGACCTCGTATCGGACATCGACGGGCTCGGTGAGCACCCTCTGCACCATCTCGCCGCTCGCGGGGTCGAGAAGGGGGAGCGCCTGTCGCAGCGGGGCCGCGAGGTCCACGCCCGCCTGGATTCTGATGATCGTGAAGAGCTCGTCGGGTTTGAACTCGACGAGGAGGCCGAAGTTCTCGACGAAGTCCGCCTCCATCACGGGATTCATGGGTCCGCGGTAGGTCCCCTCGAACGTGACGGTCTCGAGGCCTTCGACCTCGGCACGTCCGGTCGGCACGAGTTCGTAGTCCGTCATCGTTGCGCTCTGGTAATAGGGGTAGCTCCGGTCCGGGTCGAACCCCGGGGGCAGACCCACGCTGTAGACGGATCCGCGCTCAACTTTGTTCTCTGGGACCAATGACCAGCCGATTGGTGTATCGACGCTCGCGGTGGTTGCGGGATCGAGGTAGTAGAGCTCTTCGGCGGTGGCGTTCACGGAGGCTGCAGCCTGGCTTTCCTGGACGACCGAAGCGGCGATAGTCCCGTCGGGCCCGGAGCTCGTTGCGGTCGTGGTAACGGCTTTGAAGGAGAGGACATGCGGGGGGTCTGCAGGCCTTGCAGTCCACGGGTCGAAGGTCAATGTCATCTCACCCAGATTCGTCATCGAGGTCCGCTCGCCCGGTTTCAACCACAGGGTGCGCGGGGCCACATAGAGGCGAAAGACCGCGGCCGCGAGGATCAGCGTGGCGCCGATGACGGCGGCGACTATCGGTGCGATCCTTCCAGCGCGCATTTCTTCCTGACCCACGGAGTCGGTCCAGTGAACAATCGGCTCCTGGGCTGCCGCGCCTGAGATCTTCGTCATCTTCGAGACCCCAACCGCCCCTCACGGCCCCACGTATCTTCGCAGGGCGGAGGCGTCGGCCACCGCCTTGCCGCCGATGTCGTTGTTGAAATAGGCGTGGACGTCGAGGCCCTCCTCGAGGCGATGGCGCACCCAACGTGCCGTCGCGGTCAACGCCTGGGGCGAATACGAACCCGAGTAGGGATGATCACGGTCCGGGCCGTGGAACCTCAGATAGGTCCACCCGGCCGTCACGACTCGCGGGTGTTCGGGTACGAGGTCGTGGATGCACAAGGCTGCCTGGTGACGTGCGAGAACGTCGAAGACCTCGTCGCAGAGCCAGCGGCTGTCGCGGACCTCCAATGCCCACCTGTGCCCGGTGCCGGCAACGGCGAGGAAGTGGTCGAGGCGGTCGGGGTCACGGTCCCAACGCGGGGGAAGCTGGACGAGGATCGGTCCGAGGGTCCCACCGAGGTGGTCCGCCCGTTCGACGAATTTCGGCACCCAGGCATCCGGGCCGGCGAGGCGCTTGAGATGAGTCCCGTATCGGCTCAACTTCACGGCGTACGAGAACCCCATGGGGGCCCGATCCCTCCAGGCGTCGAAGGTCTTCGCTTCGGGAAGGCGGTAGAACGTGCTGTTCAACTCGACCGTGTCGAACAGGGACGCGTAGTGGGCGAACCACTTCGACTTGGGCATCCCCGCCGGGTACACGATCCCCCGCCAGTCGTCGTACTGATATCCCGAGCAGCCGACCCTGAACACACCCGGGCTCACTTCACCCGGTTCATCCCGGTCTCGACCGCCGTTCTTCGCCAACGCTCCTCCACGCCCGCGTTCCATGGAGAGCCCGCCTCAGGTCGACGATGGGCTGTCGGCGGGACGTCGCAGACCGCGAAGCTACCGCCCGTGCGATGTCCAGCCTGCCCGCATTCGGTCACGCTGTTAGGTTTGCGTGGACCGGTAGGCGAACAGCCTGGGGGTGACCCGTATGGCTTCGGAGAGTGCAGGGGCATGGGATGCCATCGTCGTCGGGTCCGGGCCGGGTGGTCTGACCTGTGCGGCATACCTGGCGGCTGCAGGACGCCGCGTCCTGGTCCTGGAGCAGCATGACCTCGCGGGCGGAAACTGCCAGGTGTTCAGGAGGCACCGGCGCAACGGCCACACGTACGAGTTCGACGTCGGACTGCACTACATAGGGGACTGCGAGCCGGGCGGTCTCATCCCGACGATCCTGGCCGGTGTCGGCCTCGACGGGCGCATACGGTTCCGTGAGCTCGACCACGAGGGGTTCGACACGCTCCTCTTCCCCGACTTCACGTTCCGGGTGCCTGTCGGTTGGGATGCCTATCGGGCAAGGCTGAAGGAGCAGTTCCCGGGTGACGCCGAGGGCATCGACATGTGCATCGACGTCCTCGAGGCGCTTCCGGAGGCGGTCCGCAATCTCGGGAGCCCCGATGCAGACCTCTCGGTCGTCCTCGAATGGGGACTGCGCACCGTCGGGGAGCTCTTCGAGGAGGCAGGGCTGTCCAGAGAGGCTGTCGCCGTGCTCGACCATTGGAGCGGGCTCTACGGTTCCGGACCGAGCGACTCGACGGTCCCGATACACGCGATGATCATCGACCACTACATGAGCGGTGGTGGCTACTACCCCGAGGGAGGCGGACAGGTCATTCCCGCCCGTCTCGTCGAGGTGATCGAGGCGTGCGGGGGCGAGGTGCGGACGCTTGCGAAGGTCGCCGAGATCGTCTTGGGGGACGAAGGCGTGCGTGGTGTACGGCTCGAGGACGGGACCTTGTTCGAGGCTCCGGTCGTCGTCTCGAACGCCGACTACCAGAGAACGGTTCTCGAGCTCGTCGACAAGTCGCGGTGGAAGCCCGAGACCGTCGCCAAGGCGGAGAACTCCGTGATGTCCCTCCCACTCGTCGTGGCGTACGTCGTCGTCGATTTCGACATAGGTGAGCGCGTGCCCAACACGAACTTCTTCGTGTTCAGCAACTACGACATCGACGCGGAGTACGCGACCCTCGAGTCCGGCGAGATGCCCGACGAGCCGTTCGCGTATCTGTCGCTCGCCTCACTCAAGGATCCGGGGCATGCCGACCTGTGCCCGCCGGGGCACTCGAACTTCCAGATAATGACGATCGGGCCGCGGGGTTACGTCCCGTGGGGAGTGGAGGAAGGCCCGGCACACGGTGTCGGGTACCGCACGAACGAGACGTACAAGAACCTGAAGGAACGGATCACCGAGGCACTGCTCACCCAGGCCGAGAAGGTCCTCGGTCCGTTCCGCGACCGCATCGTCCACATCGAGACTGCGACTCCTCTCACGCAGGAGCGCTACACGCTTTCGACCGAGGGCACGTCCTATGGCCTCAAGTTCACAGCCGACCAGAGCGGCCCGCTGCGTCCCGGCTACAGAACGGAGATCGAGGGTCTCTTCCTCGTGGGTGCCAGCACGACAGCGGGTCACGGAATCGCCGGCACGATGGCGGGCGGGGTCCTCTGTGCCGGCGCCGTCCTCGGCCGGCCGATCATGACGGAGATATCTGCCGGTGAGGTCCTCGTCGACCCCGCGATCCTGCCGCAGGACGAGGACGGATGGGATCCGGTCGACGTGTCCCGTGGGCATGCGCTCCGCAAGCGGAGGGCTGAAGGCAAGGCGGCCCGGGCTGCCGCCGGAGCACACCCGACCTGACGTGTGACAGTCGCCGTTGCAGTCTTGACGTTCGAGGGGGACCTCGGAACCTTTCTTGCCTCGCGTGAGGACCCCGGGCCCGTGACCGTGACCCACGGATGTGTCGAGCCGGCATCGGTGAAGGACGTCATCGAGAGCCACGGTGTCCCACATCCCGAGGTCGACGGAATACTCGTCGACGGACGGTGGGTCGGTTTCGGCCACACGATCAGCGGCGGCGAGACGATCCGTGTGTTCCCCTACGAGCTGCGTGCGTGGATCCCGGAGCCGGTCCGACTCGTCCCGGCACCACCCGACCCCGCGCGGTTCGTGCTCGATGGCCATCTCGGGACACTTGCCCGCCGGCTTCGGCTCTGCGGTTTCGACAGCCTCTGGTCGCCCGACCCGGAGGACACCGATCTTGCCACCCTCTCGGCAGGCGAGAGCAGGGTCCTCCTCACCAGGGACGTGGGTCTCCTCAAGCGCCGTCAGGTCGAGCTCGCACACAAGGTCAGGGCGCTGGACCCCTTCGAGCAAACGGTCGAGGTGTTGCACAGGTACGACCTCGGGGCGGCGATGGTCCCGTTCAGTCGATGCCTTGCCTGTAACGGGCATACGGTCCCGGTCGAGAAGGAAGAGGTGCTGCATAGGCTCGAACCGGGGACTCGCCGCGAGCACGATCGCTTCCGGCGGTGTGAGAACTGCGGGCGGCTCTACTGGCGTGGCACGCACTACCGGCGTCTCGTCCTCCTCGTGGGGGAGCTCAAGAAGGTCCTGCGGGATCAGCCGGCAGGCTCGTAGGTGAGGGCGACCGAGCCGGTGAAGGCAGGAGCGGTGATCACGACGTAGCCGGAGTCAGAGGTCCCGCTCCGGTAGGCGGGACCGAGTGGTTCCCCGGTCTCGGTGTCCCAAATCAATGCCGCCCCGTCGAACCCAGCGGTTGCGGCCAGCTTTCCATCGGGGCTGAATCGCGCATCGCGAATGCGGTCCATGTGCATCGCCAAGTTGCGGAGCTGCGCCCCGGTGTTCGCATCCCAAATCCGTGCGGTCATGTCGAAGCTGGCGGTGAGTATCCGCGAATCGTCCGGGCTGAAGTATGCCGTGCGCACGCGATCCGTGTGGCCGGTTAGCATCTGGACCTGCTCCCCCGTCTCGGCGTTCCAAATCCGTGCGGTTCCGTCGAACCCAGCCGACACCACCAGCTTCCCATCGTGGCTGAACTCCGCATAATTCAGCGATCCTTTGTGGCCGCGTAAGGTGAGCAAACGCTCGCCGGTTTCTGCATCCCAAATCTGCACGGTGCTGTCGCCGCCACGTCCGGAGGTCACCACGCGTGTGCCGGCGGGATTGAACCGCGCCGTAAAAAATCCAGGGATTGCATCTGCCGTTAGCGTCCGCAGCAACGCCCCGTTGGCCGCATCCCAGATTCGCGCCGTCCCATCCTCCCCCGTGGTGATGATTCGCCCACCATTATTGCTGAACAGTGCCAGGCGGACATTCCCGTTGTGGCCTTTCAGCAGAAGCTGCTGGCTGCCGGTGGCCGCATCCCACACCCGCGCCGTGCTGTCCCAACTTGCGGTCACCACCCGATCACCATTTGGATTGTAAAAGGCCGAGATAATCCTTGAAGTATGCCCTCGCATTGTCACCTGCTTCGCGCCGGTGGCGGCATCCCAGATCACCGCCGTGCTGTCGTAGCTACTGGTCAGCACATGACGACCATCGGGGCTAAAAACCGCCGAAGTAACGGGAGCCTGGTGCTGCAAAACCGTCTGCGACCTGCCAGAAATGGTGAGCAGAAAAAGACCCACAAGCACGATTACGGAAAGTTGGCGCATTGGAACCATCGGTTGGTTTGGTAGGAATTATGATTGCTTGTTCCCTTATCGCTGCTCTTTGCGCCGGATGCGCTCAACCAGCAATCGGGCTTGCTCGGCAAGGAAGGAATCAGGGTCAAGGCGGAAGAACTGTTCAAGTGCTGCTTGCGCTTTGGGGTATTCCCCGCGCTCTATCCAGAGCAGCCCAAGAATGAAGAGAGGGTCGGAGAATGTGGAGTCCAACGCTGCGGATTCTTGTAAACACTCCTCGGCAATCGGGGAACGCCCCATGCTCCAGTAGGTCAGCCCCAATCCAAAAATTTTGGAGGCACCGGTTGCCTGGGTTCGGTTAAATATTCGGAAGGCAACAATCTCCGAGTCGTGGCGAACCACCAAGTTCTCGTAGTACTCGCTGATGATGATGGCGTAGTTGTAGTTCAGCCCCACCAGCGCGTTGAACTGCGGAAGCCGGTCCGACTGCAGCCGCGCCCCCTGCAATGCCACATCCAACGAGCGGTCGAAGCTCGCCGTTTGCAAGTAGGCAAGGGAGAGTTGTAGCAGGGCCTCGGCATCATTGGGGTCCCGGTTCACCACACGGCGGTAGTGTTCAATCGCCCCGGCGTAATCGAAGCTGTCGCGCAGGGCATTCCCCGCTTGCAGTTCCAGGGAGAGAGAATCGGCCTGCGCCAGCAGCGGCAAGGCCAAACTCCACAACAGGCCAAGCCTGAATAGCAGAGAGGATATGAAGAGCCTCGGAGTCACGGTGGAGGAATCTACAAAACAGAGTTCATTCCGAAGCGTTGCCAATCTCGCTATCCCCCTCTCCGTGACTCCCTTCCCAAACAACGCCAAAGCAACTGACGGAGAGGGGGAGCCGGAGAAGAGGTAGCCGCCCCGACCTCCGTCGGGGTTGGTAAAAGGTCTTTAGCCTTCGGCGTGA
>QWHP01000512.1 GCA_021404985.1 Actinobacteria bacterium ATB1 | reverse complement strand
GTAGACGCCGCCCACCACGAGGAAGCTGCCCTGACGCAGGTGGGTGGCCTGCACGTTGCATCGGAGCGTCGCAGTGTCGCCATGGAGCTCGACTTGGGCTGGGGAGAGGAGGTGTTGCGTGGCGTCGAACGGCGTGAGGGCGGTTCGGCACGCCTCGACGACGGCGCCCCGTCCCTGCATGGGCTCGGATCCCATACCGAGTCGAGCAACGACATCGTCCGTGAAGCAGCCGGCGAGCCCTCCCCAATCGCGTTCGTCCAGGGAGCGTGCATACTCGTCGATCAGACCCTGGACCGCCCACCTGTCCGACAGCTCCTGATGGAGGTCCGTGCCGGTCATGCCTCGGCAGCGACGAGGATGTCGTCGCCCCGGCCGGTCTCGTCTGTCGCGCCGGTGTCGTTCCTGCGACCCATGCGGATCCTGAGTACGCAGTCGAACTCCGGCAGGTTTGGCTCGAACTCGAAGGCCATCACGTCGTCGGGACCGAAGAGCCGCTCGCAGGCGGCCTTGCAGCCGTAGAGGCAGGCGTAGGTCTGGGGTTCGGTCTCGCTCACGACCGTATGCATTGCGCAGCGTGGTATGTACGTCTCGATCACACCGTCCTCGACGGACCGGATCTCGAGCGGCCCCACGAGGAAGGACGAGAGCCCGACGACGCCCGCCATGCGCTTTCCCAGAGGTCCCTCGTACATCTCCTTCATGCCGCCGGAGAGCCCCTTCTCGCCACTCTCCATCATCGGCTTCATCCAGCCGATCCAGTTCTCGAGCCGGCCGGCGATCGTGCTCGTGACGAGCTCGTGGAAATCGGGCTCAGCCATTCGGGGGCGCAGCTCGCTGCAGACCCACTCGAGCTCCCGGACGAAGTTTCCGTAGCGCTTCTTCCAACTCTCGCGCGGTGAGTCGCGCAAGGAAGGCTCACGTCGCCTTGCCCTGACAGCCTCGTACTCGCGGTCCACCTTCTCTGGATCGTCGGCGAGCAGCCGGAGGATCGGCAGGTAGGTCTCCTCCACGATCCCGCCCACACGCTTGAGCTGGGACCGCATCACCAAGTCGTCCCAGATCGCCCTGGGCCCGTAGTTCTCGCGCAGCGAATCAAACACGGCGTGACCCCTCTCGACCGGATGTGGTGAACGGCGTTCAGGGTCAAGCCTAGACCTTCCGGGTGCCGGGCGGGAAGGGCGCCAGGGTCCTACGAATCTCGGGTCTTGCCGGTCTGGTGGGACCGGTCCGCCCCGTGCCCGGCGTCCAAGGAGTCGCGGAGGCGCATGATCTCGGCCGCCGCGATCTCCAGGGCAGTCTGGGCTTCGGGCGAGTCTTCGATCTCGGCTCGATCGGCGAGTGCGTCGATGCAGCGGTCGAACACGATCGTTGCCGTGGCGGCATCGAGGGTCGTCCCCCGTGCGGAGGGATCGCCTTGTGCTCCGGTCCCCCACCTCCGGTCAACCACGGTTTCCACCACGCGGGCAGCCAGCACGCCACGGCGCGGGGCATCGAGGCCGAGATGGTCGGCCCAGAACCCGGCGATCAGAAGAGCCCAGGTAGCGTCGGGTGCCGCCCCCGCGTCGAGAGCGTCATCGAGTGCCCGGCACCAATGGTCGAGCATCGGACGCTCGTGGTCGTCGAGGCCGAGTTCGTCTGCAAGTTCCGAGCTGTCCATCACAGGAGCATCCACCCATCGCCCCCCGGGAGTCCAGACGGGTGCGGGCACGGGTGTTCACAGGAGACTCTGAGCTTCGTCACAGGTTGTCTTGACATGCGATGACGATCATGAACCAATGAGCACTGACCTCGCCAAGCCGCGACTCGCCGACTTCCCCATCTGTGCCGAGGCGGCCCCCCGTGGCAGGGGGAACCGCAACCGCACATGGATGACGACCCGTTCCGTCGAGATCGCCCTACCTGTCCACGACGAAGCCGGCGTCCTCGAGGCAAGTGTGCGAGAGCTCGACGACTTCCTGGACGACAACATTCCCTTCCCGACGGGAATCGTGATCGTGGACAACGCTTCGACCGACGGCACACTGGAGCTCGCGCTGGCTCTCGCCGCGG
>QWHP01000511.1 GCA_021404985.1 Actinobacteria bacterium ATB1 | reverse complement strand
TCGGACGCCGATCCCGGGGCCGAGATGACGGCGCCTCCCCACGGGGCAGGGCCCGGCGAGAGCGGTCTGCTCGACGAGGCGAGCGACGAAAACGGTGACGTTCGGGATCCCCTCGAGCTCAGCGAACGAGGGCGCCGGATCGCTCAGTGGTCGATAGCGATCCTTGTGTTCGGCGGCCTCGCGTGGTTCGCCTACACGAACTGGGACGAGTTCAACGCAGCCGAGTGGGACTTCGACGCCCTTGCGCTCGGGATCGCCCTGATCCTCTACCTGTTGTCGGAGCTGATGCGTCCGTTCGCGTGGCACCGGCTCATGTCCAGTGCGGGTACCCGTGCGCCGATCCCGCAGACCCTCTTCGTCTGGTTCAGTGTAGAGCCGACGCAGTACCTGCCCATTCCGGTGGGCCCGTTCATCGGCCGGTACGTGCTGGCCGACCGCGTCGGCCTCGCACCTTCCGTTGCCATCGTCACCCTCGCTTACGAGTGGACGATGCTGATGCTGCTCCCCGTGGCGATCGCCTATCCGGCGCTGATCTGGATCGCCTTCGCGCTCGCACCGGAGTACCGCTGGGCCTCGTTCCTGGTCGCGGGGATCATGATCCTCTTCGCGTGGTCCCTGCTCCGTCGCGGAGGGCTCTCGCGGACGATCTCGGACATGCTCGGTGGCCTCGATCCGCGGGACGAGGGGCGCGCTGCCGACATCAGGTCCGAGATCTCGCGCGTGCATCTCCCGAGGAAGGCGCTCACGTGGCCGGCGGTGATCACGCTCGTCTCCTTCCTGGTCCGCGTCACGGCGGCCGGGGTGCTACTCGGTTCCCTCACTCCGATCCCCTGGTGGCAGACGCCCTTCTACGGATTGGTGTTCGCGGCCGGGGCCTCGATGCCGTTCGGCCGATTCGGAACCAGGGAGGCGTTCATCATCGCCGGACTGCGGGCCCTCGACGTGGGTGCAGGGCCCGCTGCGGTCGCGGCGATCGCGAGCCGGCTGATCGGGCTTCTCGTCTCGGTGCTCCTGCTCGGTGTGAGTGTCGTTCTCGGAGGTGCCAAGGCAGCGCCCTCTGCGTTTTCACGTGGCGAGCGTGCGGAGGCAACCTGACCTTCTCGCAGGTACTCGTGGTGCTGTCGACGAACTTCCAATGACTCGTCTCGAGCGGCCAATCCGGGGTCGACACGGCTCGCTTCGACTGGAAGTATCAACCAACTCGGTGCAAGGATTCGACTGATGAGCGGACCCTCCCAGACGATCCGGCGCGGCACGACCCTCTCGGTGCTCGCCCGCCCCGAGACGCCCGGAATACCGGTCCCTGACCCCGACCCTGCAGGCAAGTTCCTCGAAGGCGTGGTCGGGAATTTGGGCGACCTCCGGCTGTATTCGGCGATCGACGTGACACAGGGCAGCGAACCGCGCCTCGTGCTCGAGACGAATGTCGCTCGCCGGTACACCGTCACCCTCCCGGCCGGCGACGGACCTTACGAGATCTGGGCTTGTGCTGAGATGCCTGCCCCCGGATCGGCGGGCCATTTCCTGAGGCTGCGCGAACGCGAAGAGGTCCTGGCGCAGGCCCTGCAGACGCAGAGGCTCGCTTGGCATCAGGACGGGATGGACTCGGGCTGGATCGGACTGCCCGTCGCGATCGCCAGGGATGAGCGGGAACTCGACGCGGAGCTCGGCGCGCGGGCTGCAGATGCGCTCCGCCGGCTCTTCTTCACTGTCGAGAGGATCTGCGCATCGCTCGACGACCGGGACGCCGCGAGGCGTCGCCGTCGAGAGATACATCGGCCTCCGGTTCACAGGCGCCAGCACCCGGCTCACCTGCCGTCAGACTTCGCTGTCTGAAACCGTCGGCAACTCGTCTCCCCATGCGTACCTGTCCAGAAAGTGCTCGAGGCCCCGAGTGGTCTCGAGCTCGGCGAGAGTAGCGCGGGCGATCCACCTGGCGTCGGCCGCATCGTCCCCGGCCGTCGGTTCGCGAGCAGAGTCGACCACGACACGGTATGCGACGATCACATGGTGGCTCTCGGACCCGATCCGCTCGATCACGTCGATCCTCTCG
>QWHP01000510.1 GCA_021404985.1 Actinobacteria bacterium ATB1 | reverse complement strand
TGCATCCGCGATTACATCCATATTGCCGACTTGGCTTCGGCGACGGAACGTGTTGGTTCGGGCGAGACGAGCTACCGGCTGAGTCCGGTGTCGGAGGACGAGATCGGATCGCTCACGCGTTCGTTCAACGACATGTTGGATCGACTGGAGGTGACGAACCTGGCACTCGCCACGCGCCAGCACGACATCGAGGCGATGAACGCGATCACTGCGGCCGCGGGGAAGTCGCTGGAGATCGATGCCGTGGTCTCCGCGTCCGTGCGGACCGCTGTCGACGCCTTCGGTGCTGAAGCCGGTTGGCTCCTGCTCGGCGACGAGAGTTCCGAGCTGGCGTACTGCACGATCGAGGGCTTCGAACCGTGCTCCGAGACCGTTTCGGCCTGCCTCTGCTCGCAGGTCATGGAATCCGCAGAGGCTCGATTCGTCCGGATTGCCGAAGCCGGCTGTGGACACCTCGAGGAGGTCGCGGGAGGCGAGAGTCGGGATTCAGGTTGGCTTGCCTGCATCCCGCTCATCGCGGAGAGTCGTGGCGTGGGCGTCCTGGGGCTGACCTTCGCGGGCGAGTCGAACCTGGCGGACGAGGCCGACCTCGTGTTGGCCTTGGGGACCCAGGTGGGCGCTGCCCTGCAGAACGCCCGGTTGTGGGAGGAGGTCCAGCGGCATCGGGAGGCGAGCCGTCGCCTGCTCGGTCGGGTGGTCAAGGCGCAGGAGGAGGAGCGCAAGCGTATTGCCCGTGAGCTGCACGACGAGACAGGTCAGGCGTTGACCTCGCTGGGTCTGGGCTTGCGACGTCTGCGGGACCGGGCAGGCCCCGGGGAACGCACGGAGCTGGCCGACCTGCACGCCACTGCCGCCTCCGCCTTGGAGGGGGTGGCGCGCCTTGCCCTGGCGCTGCGGCCTGCCGCCCTGGACGAGCTGGGGTTCGTTCCTGCCCTCAAGGACCTCGCGGCCAGGTTGGCGTCGAGTTCCGGGATCGAGCTCGACGTGGAGACCGTCGGTTTGGACGGCGAGCGTCTGCCAGGTGAAGTGGAGGTGGTTCTCTACCGGATCATCCAGGAGGCTCTCACCAACGTCTGCCGGCACTCCAGCGCCACGAGGGCCGACGTTCTCGTTCAACGTCGCCTGAAATCCGTCGTCGCGGATGTGGAGGATGATGGGCGCGGCTTCGACATGCACGAGATGGAGCGACGCGGCCCCGAGAGTGCTCTCGGGATCTTCGGCATGCGCGAGCGCGCCGACCTCGTGGGCGGCACCGTCTCGATAGAGTCGGTTCCCGGCCGGGGCACGTCAGTGCATCTCCGGTTGCCCCTCCCCTGATGCACCGAGTCTGCGGGCTCGTCCCGGGACCGGTGGGGGGATACGATGACGCATATGCTCGGGTCGATGCCGAGGCCGGACATCCCTTGCAGCGGCTGTGGCTTGCTGGGCCCGGCGAGGCGCGCCGTGGCGACGTGGAGGTATGTCGGGTGAATCAGCATCGCATCCTGCTCGTCGACGACCACGCCTTGCTGCGGGCCGGCGTCAGGCGCCTACTCGAGGACGAGGACGACATGGAGGTCGTCGGGGAGGCAGCGGACGGTGTGTCGGCCGTCGAGGAAGCGAGACGCGTCAAACCGGACGTGGCCGTCGTGGACCTCACGTTGCCCAAGATCGACGGCGTGGAGGTCACGCGCAGGATCAACGCTGACCTGCCGGGCACGAAGGTCCTGGTCCTGACGATGCACGAAGAGCCCGCCTTCGTCGAGCGAGTCCTGAGCGCCGGTGCCGCCGGGTACCTGCTCAAGCGGACGGCAGAGGCCGAGCTGATCAGGGCGATCCGTGCCGTCTCCGCCGGCGAGGGATTCGTGGACTCCGGCGTCACACGGTCCGTTCTGGCGCATTTCACGGACGAACGCGGCGACGAGGCCCGAGGACGCCTGTCGCCCCGGGAGCTGCAGGTGTTGACGCTGGTGGCCTGGGGCTACACGAGTTCCGAGATCGCCGGGCAACTAGTGATATCTGCCAAGACCGTGGAGTCGCACAAATCCCGCGTCATGGACAAGCTCGGCCTGCGCACACGTGCCCAGCTC
>QWHP01000048.1 GCA_021404985.1 Actinobacteria bacterium ATB1 | reverse complement strand
CGGTTACGACACTGCCGACCTCGGAGAGCCCCTGTGGAGACTGACCCTACGCGCATGTGCGAGCTGCTCGTCGGACTGCCCGACGTGGTCGTCCTCTGGGTGATCGATGACGATGGTGATGAGCCGATCAGGGTGTATGTCGAGACCCGCGGCGGGCGTCCGTGCTGTCGGGTGTGTGGTGTGCCCGCGGGTGTGAAGGAGCGTCCCGAGGTTGAGCTCGTCGACCTCTGTTGTTTCGGGAGACAGGCGAGGCTGGTGTGGCGCAAGTACCGCTGGCAGTGCGCCAATGGGCTCTGTGGGGTCGGGTCCTGGACGGGAGAGGAGCGTCGTATCGCGGCGCCGCGGCTGGGGATGACGGATCGGGCGGCACGGTGGGCGACGGAGCAGATCGGACGCGTCGGCCGGTCCGTGTCTGATGTGGCCGGCGAGTTGGGTTGTGCCTGGCATACGGTGAACGACGCCGTGATCGCGTACGGGAGCGCGCCTGTGGAGGACCCTGACCGCATCGGTCCTGTGACGGCGCTGGGTCTGGACAAGACGCTGTTCTGCCGGCAGGGTCCGTGGCGTAGGCAGCAGTGGTGCACATCGATCGTCGACGTGGAGAGTTGCCCCGGGCAGCTTCTCGATGTTGTCGAGGGCCGCAGCGAGCCAAAGGTCCTTCGGCTTGGCTCGAGGTCGCCCGGCCACATGGCGCGAGGAGATCTGTTGGGGTGTGCTCGACCTGTCCGGTCCGTATCGCAAGACGTTCTCTGACATGCTCGGGCATGTGACCCAGGTCGCGGATCCGTTTCATGTCACGAAGTTGGCGAACTCGAAGCTGGACGACTGCCGTCGCAGGGTGCAGAACGAGACGCTGGGACATCGGGGCCGCAAGGACGATCCGCTCTATCGGGCGCGGCGTCTACTCACGAAGGCACACGAACGTCTCGACGAAGCCGGCGACACCAGGCTGCGTGGTCTCCTGCGTGCCGGCGATCCCCACGGTGAGGTACGCATGGCCTGGCACGCAAAGGAAGTAGTGAGATCGATCTATGACATCGACGATCCCGTCTTGGCAAGCGAGTTCGTCGCCGGGCTCGGCGAGGACCTCCAGGACGACACCTTCCCGGTCGAGGTCCGATCGCTCGGACGAACGATCGTGCGCTGGTTCCACCAGATCACAGCCTGGCATCAAGCCCACGTGAGCAACGGCCCGACCGAGGCGTGAACCGCCCTGGGTTCGTTGGGGACTCGGTTTATTGGATTCCAACCGTCTGCTGGCTGGCGTGTTGGGTAGCGTAGGCCACCTCGTACTCGGCGGGTGGGATATCGTCGCAGTGGCTGTGTAGCCGCTGGTAGTTGAACCAGTGCACCCACGACAGGGTTGCGAGCTCGACCTGGTCGACGTTGGCCCAGCCGTCCGCGTCGGGCCCGTAGACGCACTCCGCCTTGTAGAGGCCGTTGACCGTCTCGGCCAGGGCGTTGTCGTAGGAGTCCGCGACGGTACCGATCGAGGGTCGAGCGCCGATCTCGTCGAGTCGTTCTGTGAAGCGCACCGACGTGAACTGCGAGCCGGCATCTGAGTGGGTGACGAGACCGACGAGCCGCTGGGCGCCGCGGGACCGTCGTGCCATCTCGAGGGCATCGAGGACCATCTCGGTGCGCATGTGTGACGCCACGCGCCAGCCCACGATCATGCGACTGAACGCGTCGACGATGAAGCACACGTACGCCATGCCTGAGCGTGTCGGTACGTATGTCAGGTCCGTGACCCAGAGCCGGTTCGGACGGTCCACGCTGAAGTTCCGATCGACGAGGTCCGGTGCCCGCAGCGCATCCGGGTCGCGGCGGGTGGTGAACACCTTGCGACGCCGGGTCACCCCGCGAATGCCCAGCTGGCGCATCAGCCGAGCGACCTGGTCGCGGCCGACATCGTGGCCGGCGCGGCGGGCCGCCTTCCAGAGCTTGTACGCCCCGTACACCTTGCGGTTCGCGACCCAAAGGGCGAACAACACCTGCATCAGGACCGCGTCGCGCACCGCCCGCGCCGAGGGCGGACGGGACTTGGCCGAGTAGTACGTGCTCGGAACCACCTCCAGGGTGCGACAGATGGGCTCGACTCCGAACTCGTCACGGTGCGCATCGATGTAGCGCACCATCACCTCTGTGGGCGGTCGAGCTCCACCGCGAAGAAAGCCGACGCGGACTTGAGGATCGCGTTCGCGCGACGCAATTCCTTCACCTCCTGGCGCAGCTCCCTGAGCTCATCAGCCTGATCGGACGTCAACCCCGGCCGCTCGCCATGGTCGATCTCGTGCTGGCGCACCCAGGACCGCAGCGACTCGACACTGACATCGAGCTGGTGCGCAACACGCTTCACGCTCCCGTGCTTCTCGCCGGTCTCCGCGCGCAACACCAGCACCATCCGCACCACGCTCTCTCAACTCCGGCGAGTACCGCCGCTGAGATCCCTTCCCGGTCACTTGTCCATTCATAGCTCTCATCCTTGCTCCAAGGTCGAAAACCTCCGCGGATCCCAGGGCGGTTCAGCGATCAACAACCTCATCAAACGGATCAAGCGCATCGGGTTCGGATTCCGCAAGTTGAGCCACTACCGGATCCGCGTCCTCCTCTACGCCGGCCGGCCGAACTGGGACCTACTCCCAACCATCCCACCCCGGTGAAACGCGAAGAGCCATCAATGCGAGCCCTGCTCGACACCCTCCCCAGGTCTGGTAGACATTCCCAGGTCGGCGCGGTCCGAGTTCGCACCCATGTTCAGCGATCGATGCGGGTCGGCCCGACCGGAGGGTAAAGACTTGAACAGAACACTCGAATCGCTGCGTCTGCCCCGCTTCGCCACGTGGGTTGCCGACTACCTGAACCCCGTTGCAGCAAGCCCCGCGGCGCCGCTCGAGTCCGTCGCCTGGGTCGAGTCGTTCGGCCCCTCCCTCATGCCGCGAGCGTCCACACACCAGGGGATGATGACGGGCATCAGCATCCTCAGCGCCCGAAGCGCCGCCGGCATCCTCCACCTTGCGACAGGAAGCCTCCTCGCCGACAACTCGCCGCTATCGCATCGGCTCGTGGTGCGGGGTCTGGCAGCGGGTGCCGGGCTGGCCGCGGAGACGATCCCCGACGATCCCGGAGCGAGTCTCTGGCAAGCGGGGGCCCGGAGCGGGGGGAGGCTCCTATGGGAGACGGCACTCGGCGGTGCGATCTACGACCTCGCCATCCATCTCGAGAGAAGGCGCGCCAACCCGAGTCCCTTCCGTCCCCTCCTGACCACGGTGGTGTCGACCGCCGGGCTGATCTATGCCGGCAACCGGCTGCGTGTGAAGCGCCAGCAGGAGATCCAGAGCTGGCCGGTACCGCAGCAGAACTCCCTCCCGAAGACGATCGCCATAGCCGCGGCAGTCACGGCGTTGGGCACCGGGATCTCCAAGGCGTACGGAATCACACGCCGAGCCCTCGGGACCTATCTGGGGGACGGCAGGTCGAAGACGGCGCTCTCCGAGATCGTGAACGCCGGTCTCTGGGCGCTGGGCGCGTCCATGGCCTACAACGCCGGCGTCGGATATCTGGGACGGGCGAACGAGAAGGTGGAGCCTGGATATTCCACACCCCCGGCCTCTCCTCTCGTGTCGGGCTCCGAAGCCAGCATCTCTCCGTTCGAGGACCTCGGCCAGCAAGGGCGAAGGTACGTGACCGACGTCGTAACACCAGATCTCATCGAGGAGGTGATGGGCGAGCCGGCCGTCGACTCACCGATCCGCGTGTTCATCGGCTACAACAGCGAACCCATCTACTCGATGGGCAGAGCCGAGATGGCGCTCGAGGAGCTCGACCGAACGGGGGCGTTCGACAGGTCGCACCTCCTGCTCGTCTCGCCGACGGGTACCGGCTGGGTGGACCACACGATGATCGAGGCCGTCGAGTTCATGGCTCGTGGTGACGTCGCGACCTGTTGCATCCAGTACGGGCGCTTCCCCTCGTTCCTGTCTTTGCAGAAGGTCCAGCTGGGCAGGCGCCAGTTCCGCAGCCTCCTCTGGGGAGTGCACCTACGACTGCGCGACCGGATGCCGGCACGTCGCCCGAAGGTCTACGTGTTCGGCGAGAGCCTGGGGGCATGGACAGCATCCGACGTGGTCATGTACCAGGGGATCTCGGGCTTCGACCACTACGGCATCGATCGTGCGCTCTGGTTCGGCCTGCCCGGACTCGCCAAGTGGTCCCGCAACGGCATGGCGGGGGGGAGCAGCGACCTCGTGCCTCCGGGCACGGTTCGCGTCTTCGACCGCCACGAGGAGTACGAGGCGCTCACCGAGGATGAAAGGGAACGGCTACGTGCCGTCATCGTGAGCCACGACAACGACCCGATTGCCGCACTGTCCCTCGAGATGCTGGCGAAGGAACCGGACTGGATGCGCGGCGACCGTGGCCGGAACGTGCCGGACGACATCTCGTGGTCGCCTGTCACGACGTTCTGGCAGACGGCCGTCGACGCGATGAACGCGATGGTGACGGTGCCGGGCGAGTTCCTGTCCTTCGGCCACGACTACCGCGCCGACACCGCCCGTTTCGTGCGGGATGCATATCGCCTGACAGATGTCACCGACGGGCAGATGGAGCACATCGAAGAGGCTCTGCGAAAGCTCGAGCTCGAGCGTGCGGACCGTATCAAGGCCGAGAACATCGAGACCGCCCCGCCCGCACCGTCGCAGCGCAAGGACGGAGAGCGCATGGAAGGTGGGGTCCCCATGCGTACCGCACGGACACGCGGAGCCAACTGGAAGCTGTTGAAACGCTTCAAGCACGGCGACATCCAGTAGCGACGACATCGGTAGCGGCGACATGTCCTCCTAGGCTCTCGAGCCGTTCCGACACGGCGGGAAATCTCGCGAACGTATGAAAGATTCGCGTTCTGGTGGACAGTTCCGGCTCGACAGGGGTCCGACTGGGCCTCGACCGACCGTCAGGGAGGAGCTGCGATGGGACGCCCGCCGATGCAAGTCATGGGAGGAGAGCCGGCGACGCGGCGGAGGAAGACATGGCGGAGATGGACGGCCGCTTTCCTCACCGGAATGCTGGTCCTCGGGATATCGCTGGTGCCCTCGACACAGGCAGATGCCTACGAACCCTTTCCGCTGTTCTCCTCGATCAGCGGCGGTGGAACCTACGCGGGTCGAGTCGTCGACGGCGTGACGTATCCCGGCGGCACCGTACAGGTCGGCATCTCCTGCATCCTCGTCCTCTGTCTCGGGAGCGCGAAGGCGATCACGACCAAGCCGGTCACCGGCGAGTTCCTCCAGGTGGGTGGAGGGTTCTTCATCGGAGGCCTCTTCACGTGTCCGGAAGGTCCGCTCGGGACGCACTTCGCCTCGTCGTTCTATCTCGGTATCCACAGCCAGTAGCCGTACATCCGCACGACGCTCTACGGGGACTTCTGGTCGAACGGCGAGTTCCGGCTTGCGGACAGCGCCGGTTCGGTGGCGACCATGAACCGGGCTGCAGGCACCCTCACGAGCGGCGCCTTCCACCAGACCGCCGGCGCCTGCATCTGAGCGGGTTGCGGCAGGCTTCCGACTGACGATTCCGGGGAGGCATACTGCCACGGTCACCTGAACAGTCCGAGGAGCCTGCACCATGATCAGGGTCGTCCGTTCCACCGCCCAGGGCATAGCCGTGGAGGAGAGGGACGACCCTCCCGGCTCCGGTGGGGTCGTGGTGGGGACAGCCTCGGCCTCGGTCTGCGGCACCGACCTCGACCTCGCAAGGCTCGGCGAGTTGCCGTTCGTCCTCGGCCACGAGCTGGCGGGGCACGTCGACGGGATTCCTTACGCGATCGAGCCGACGCGGTTCTGCGGGAAGTGTGTGCAGTGCGAGATGGGGGCCACACAGCGCTGCACCGGGGGCTTCGCGCTGATGGGCTTCTTCAGCGACGGCGGTATGGCGGACGCCTTCGAGGTGCCCGCATCGGCGCTGGTTCCTCTGCCCGAGGCTCTTCCCGTCCGTGACGCGTGCCTCGTCGAGCCGATCGCCGTCGCTCTGCACGCGACCCGGCGAGGCGGGATCGAGGAAGGGCAGTCTGTCGCGGTCGTCGGGGGAGGCAGCATCGGGCTCGCTGTGACGGCATGTCTGGCCGCGCAGGGATGCCGCCCGGTGGTCGAGGCCCGCCACCCCCACCAGAAGGAGGCAGCCGAGCGTCTCGGCGGGACGGTGGGACGGGCCACCGACGCGGACGTCGTGATCGAGGCCACCGGATCCCAGGACGGGATCGCTCGCAGTGTCGAGGCGGTCCGGCCCGACGGCCGGATCGTCGTGCTCGGCGTCTTCCACGGGACGATCCCACTGCCCGGCCTGCCATCCCTCCTCAAGGAGGTCGTGGTCACCGGATCCACCACCTACGGACGCTGCAACGGCCGTCGCGAGACCGTGGAGGCCGCGTCCATGCTCGCCGGGAACCCCGAGATCGCTGCGACGCTCGTCACACACCGCTTCCCTCTCGCAGACGCCGCCGAGGCTTTCGCTGTCGCGGCCGACCGCGCGAGCGGCGCGATCAAGGTCGTCCTCGAGCCCTGACCTCCGCGACGCCCCCGCCCCCCGGCACCCCCCAACCCAACCCACGTGGGCGGATCCAGACACCTCTACCGTGACCAAATCCACCCACGTCGACCGGGGGGACCGGACAGCACACATCGGCTACCGGACGGGACAACGTCGCTCGCCGATCCGTTTCGGAACGACCCTTGCGCGTACGCTCGCTCGATGGGAGCGACCGCAGGATCGATTCTCTTCTGGACATTTCTCGCGATCACATCGCTGATCTGTTTCCCCGTCGCACTCGTGATCCGCGTGGTCACCGCACCCTTCGACCGCCGCAGAGTCGTCCTCCACCGCTTCACGTGCTTCTGGGCGTCCATGTACACATGGCTCAACCCTGTCTGGCGAGTCCATGTGACGGGGCGTGAGAAGATCCGGCCCGACACGACCTACGTCATCGTGTCCAACCACCTTTCCCTCCTCGACATACTCGTCCTCTTCCGCCTCTTCCGGCATTTCAAGTGGGTCTCCAAGATCGAGAACTTCCGCGTGCCGGCGATCGGCTGGAACATGTCCCTCAACGGATACATCCCCCTCAAGCGCGGCGATCGCGAGAGCGTCGCTCGAATGCTGAGCATGTGCGACACGGCCCTGGCCGAGGGAAGCTCCATCATGATGTTCCCCGAAGGGACCCGCTCCGACGACGGCACACTCAAGGCGTTCAAGGCGGGAGCATTCCAATTGGCCCTGGAGAACAAGGTCGATATCGCACCGGTAGTGCTCACGGGCACGGCTGACGCCCTTCCCAAGGCCGGCTTCGTTCTCAGAGGACACCATCGGATCGGCGTCGAGGTCCTCGACCCTCTTCCCCACGACAGCTTCGCCGGCATGTCGGTCGACGAACTGACCGAACACGTCCACGCCCTCTTCGAAGCGCACACCGCTGTATCGCCCCGCACAGGCACATCCCTCTGAGCCCCCGCAGGGAGCGGGGCACGCTCCGCGATCGCACATCCCCCGACGAGGCGTGAGGCTGCACTGCCGCCGGCACACATTAGGATCCATCACGACCCGGCGCCTGTAGCTCAGTTGGATAGAGCAGGGGACTTCTAATCCCAAGGTCGGGGGTTCGAATCCTCCCAGGCGCGCAAAGTGGACCCACTCACCCCGTGGGAACGGGCTCCTGTGTCTCGCCCTCCGGGGGAGGCGGGGCATGCTCACCACTCGCCCCCGGAGGCTCGGCTTCCCCGGTCGGCCCCGACGACTCCGATGACTCCGCCGTGTCGAGCGGCTCGGGCGCAGGCCCGGCCGGCACTGCCGGCTGCGGCCCACCCCGCGCCTCCTTCAGCGCGACCGTGAACATTCCGACGCCGTAGATCGTCGCGCACACGCCTACGAGGAGATTCAGGAAGGGAACGAAGTAAAGGCCCGCGAGGATCAGCCATCCGACGAGCCACGGACCCGAACGGCCTTTGGCGTTACGGAGGATCGAGCGCCCGATCAGGTAACCGGCCGCGACCGAGCCCAGCGCGTACACCAGCGACCAGGCACCGAGGATCCAGAGCCCGAGGGGGAGGCCGAGAACGAGACCCATCGCCACGGTTGCCGCTATCGGGACCGCGACCGCGGAGAGGAGTCCCCACCCGATCACGGGCCCGGGTCGGTTCCGGCCCGCCTCGTAGGCGTTGTCGAGTCCGCGTGGAGCCAGCCAGATCACGAGGAAGCCCAGAGCAAGCAGGGACGCGATTCCGACTGCCCAGAAGAATACGAACAGAGCGAATTGCATGAATGCCCAGATGCCGCCGGCGGCGCGGCCCGGGTCGACGTCGACCACGTCACCGTTGAAAGTCGCACCCGGCTCCTCGTTCACGTCACGGTTCGTCCAGATGTCCCCATTCACGACCGCGGTCGAGGCCAGCGTCACACACCTTCCCCAACTCACGATCGCGTTGCGCTCCGAGTCGTCCCCTTCCCCATTCACCGTCCCGGTCACGAGTACCGGACTGCGGATCGCTGTCACGACACCGTCCACGGTCCCTTCCACGACCACGCGGCCCTCGAAGACGAAGACGTTTCCGACGGTCTCACCCTTGCGCACATGGAGGTCTTGGCCGATCACGACCGGGTTGCGCGCCCAGAAGGCGGGGTCCTCCGCCTCGTTCCTCTCGAGGAACTCCTCGACCCGCGGATCGACATCCTCCGACTCCTCCGGCGACGGGGCAGTCGTCGTGGTGGTCGTCGGGGGGGTGGTCGTCTCCTGACCGGCGGCCGGAGTCGGAATCCCGCCGAACCCCCAGAGCGCGAGCCCGACAGCGGCGGAGAGGAAGGCGACGAGGGACAGGACGGCTGAAGCTGGACGTTTCCGCATGGCAACCTCCTGCGGGCAGGCTACGACGCCGGACTGCGCTCGACCAGCACCACCCCGAAGATGTGCCGACGGCGCGCCTTCGGCCCTACCTTCTCGACGATGACATGTGCACGCAGGCCCATCGTGCTGGTCGAGTTGGACGGGACCGACACCGATGAGTTCGAGAGCATCAGAGGCACCTGGATGGTGCGGGGGCCCCTCCCGGTGTTCGAGCCGGGAGATGTCGAGTGGCCCGGGGACCTCACGGTGCACGAGGGAAGGACTCCATGCGGGCGGGATTTCCGGGCCGCCAGCCTGTACGTGCGCGACTGGGCGCCAGACGCAGCCTTCTCCGCGTCCCTGGATCGGGTCCTGGACGATCACCTTCGGGGAAGTCGTGGCGCACGAACCTGACGCAGGCGAACGGACATTCAGCGAGCAGTTGGGGCTCGAGATCTCCGGTCCGACCGAGGACGGTGCGTACACGGCGGTGCTTCCGATCACCCGACGTTTCACACAGCCGATGGGAATCGTGCACGGTGGGATCTACTCAGCCATCGCTGAGGAGATCGCGAGTCACATGACTGCCCTCAAGGTATGGGAATCCGGCCGGTTCACGCTCGGACAGTCCAACCTGACGCACTTCCTGAGACCCGTCCAGGAAGGATCCACGATCAACGTCCACGCGGTCCCGCAACACCGAGGAAGAACTTCGTGGGTCTGGTCGATCGAGATGCGGGACGAGCAGAACCGACTCTGCGCCATGAGTACCGTGACCATGGCCGTGAGGGAACGGCACTGACTGCGGCTCGCTCGTCCCCCGGTGGCCAGAATCTCACGATGGACATCGGTGGCAGGACCGACCCTGCCTTCGCACGCGTACGGGACGCCTTCGCCCACTGCTTCAGCGAGTTGGGCGAGGTGGGGGCGGCGTGCTGCGTCCTCGTGGACGGGAGACCGGTGGTCGACCTCTGGGGCGGATACGTGGACCGGCAGCGAACCCGACCTTGGGAAGACAACACGCTCGTGGGCTTCTACTCCGTCGGCAAGCCCTTGGTTGCACTCACGCTGCTCCAGCTCGTCGCGTCCGGCCGTGTGGACCTCGACGCTCCGGTGTGCCGCTGGTGGCCCGAGTTCGCAGCAGAGGGCAAGCAGGATGTCACCGTCCGGCAGGTTCTCTGCCATCGGGCCGGACTTCCCGCAGTCCGGCGACGGCTTCCGGAGGGAGCGATGCTGGATTGGGACCTCATGACCTCGGCTCTCGCGGCCCAGGATCCTTGGTGGGAGCCCGGCACGAAGCACGTGTACCACACGAACACGTACGGGTTCCTTGTCGGAGAGATCGTCCGCCGTGTGACAGGGGACATGCCGGGAACGAGGCTCCAGCGCGAGGTGGCGCGACCCGTCGGGGCAGACGTCCACTTCGGTGTTCGCGATGCGGACCTCGGGCGCTGTGCCGAGGTCCTCTTCCAGCCGACAGGCGATGCCCCGGATCGTGCCTGGCTCGACCGGCCGATGTCGGAGGAGGAACGCATGGTCGTACACGGATACGCGAACCCGAGCGGGCTCAGCAGCCTCGGCGTGATGAACACCCGGGCATGGCGCCAGGCCCAGATACCGTCCACCAACGGCCACGGAACGGCCCGGGGTGTGGCGAGGATCTACTCGGCGCTGGCGGGGAACCCGTCGGACTCGCACTCGGATGCCAGCCTGTTGGACCCTGCGATTCTCTGCGAAGCGACGGCACCCCAGTCGGAGGGGTGGTGCCCCGTGCTCAAACGCGAGGTGACGTTCGGGCTCGGCTTCCAGCTGACACGCCCCGACCGACCGCTCGGTCCGAATCCCGGGACCTTCGGGCACTACGGGACAGGCGGGTCGTTGGGTTTCGCCGATCCCGGAGCGGGTGTCGGATTCGGCTACGTGATGAACCACGTGATCCCTCGGTGGCAGAACCCGCGCAACCGCGAACTCGTTCGGGCCGTCTACGACTGCCTGTAACACCCCGGACGTGAGCGGGGTCGGGGGGGACGCGGCATCATTCACCGATCCCGACCTGTATCCGATGCAGACCAGAAGGCAGGCAGCATGAGTCGGAGCATCCGCATACCTGCGAGAGAGGCAGAGGTAGTCCTCGAGGCCGACGTCGTCGTGGCAGGAGGAGGCCCTGCTGGGCTCGGCGCCGCGCTCGCGGCCGCGAGGTCAGGAGCCTCCGTCGCCCTCCTCGAGCGCTACGGGTTCCTCGGCGGGAACCTCA
>QWHP01000047.1 GCA_021404985.1 Actinobacteria bacterium ATB1 | reverse complement strand
CGACGTCGCCGCAGTGGACATGGGAGCGGGACCGCTGGTCCTGCTCGCCACCCACAGGCCCGTGGGGTCGGTCTTGCCCGTGCATCAGACCGACGATCTGGCGGCTGCGCGCCGCGAGGTGGACGACGCGGGGCTGGTGAGCGAGGTGCTCGAGACACCCGAAGGTCCCGTGTTCGTCGTGCGACTGCCCGGCGGAGCCGAGCTTGCCGTGCTCGAGGTCGTGCGACCCGGCGCCATGGACGATGCCTATGCAGACTCTGCCAACGATCATGCCGTGCGAGAGGGCGTGGCCGACGACTCCCCCTGACCGCTGGGCAGATCTCGCACGACGAGAGTGCGGGCAGCCAGATCGCCGAGACGCTGCCTGCGCGTCGTCGTCAACATGAAGAGGGGTCCGACGACGAGGCACATGAACTGGTCGACGATCCTCAGGACGTTCCGCAGCGTGCACCGCCCCCAGCCGGGCTCGGTTCCGTCCTCCCGCACAACCCGGATGCGACAGAGCCGTTTCCCCGGTGTTCTGCCCCTCGCCGCCTCGAAGACCGTCCAGTAGACGATCGCCGTGAACCAGAGCAGCAGATAGCCGCGCCATCCGGGTGAGAACGTGATGTCGTTCGCATACCTCACCTCGAGCCTTCCCGTGGCGCTCCAGAAGACGACGAAGGGGACGGTCACGACGAGGCTGTCGATGGTCGCGGCGACGAGGCGCCGCCAGAAGCAACGCCACGTGGTTGGCGGCGGGCCCTGATCGATCGGTTCCACAGGGCAATTCTGGACAGCCCCGCGTCGAGAAGCGGTATCCTGACCCGTCATGTCCAGCACGTGCACCACCGCGACGCGGCAGAGCCGACGAGTCACGCCGATGCGCACGCGCGGCAACCTCCTGCTTCCATAGCGCACATCCTCGCCCGGATGTGCGCGCCTCGACCTCCGCACCACGGTGCCGGGGGTTTTTTCTTGTCCCAGAACCACCGCAAGGCCGGTTGCACAGCCGGCACGATCGAGAGAAGAGGTTTGGAGCGGATCATGAGCAAGACCTTCGATCCCGACAGAGTCGTGATCTTCGACACGACGCTGCGCGACGGCGAGCAGTCGCCTGGCATCGCGCTGAACGTCATGGAGAAGATCGAGATCGCCGAGCAGTTGCAGCGTCTCGGCGTGGACGTCATCGAGGCCGGCTTCCCGATCAGCAGTCCGGGCGACTTCGAAGCCGTCGAGGCGATCGCCCAGGTGATCGAGGAATCGACCGTGTGCGGGCTCGCCCGCACCGGTTTCGAGGACATCGACCGGGCATGGCAGGCGGTGCGACATGCACCCCATCCGCGGATCCACGTGTTCATCGCCACCTCCCCCATCCACATGGAGCGCAAGCTGCAGATGACACCCGAACAGGTCAAGGACGCGGCGGTCGCCGGCGTGGCGCGGGCGAAGGGCTACTGCGAGGACGTCGAGTTCTCACCGGAAGACGGAACGCGCTCCGACCCGGAGTTCATGGTCGAGGTGCTTCAGGCGGTGGTGGATGCCGGCGCGACGACTCTCAACATTCCCGACACCGTCGGCTACACGACACCCGGCGAGTTCCACGACCTGATCGCGTTCGTCGTCGACCGCGTCCGGGGCCCCGACAACCTGCGCATATCTACGCACTGTCACAACGACCTCGGCCTCGCGGTCGCGAACTCCCTCGCCGCGGTCGCGGCGGGGGCACGGCAGGTCGAGTGCACGATCAACGGCATCGGGGAGCGTGCCGGGAATGCCGCGATGGAGGAGATCGTGATGGCGATCAAGACCCGCAACGACACCTATGGGGTCGACACCGGCATCGACACGTCGCAGCTCGCACGGACGAGCCGTCTCGTCGCCCGCCTGACGGGCTACCCGGTCCAGTACAACAAGGCCGTTGTCGGGCGCAACGCGTTCGCGCACGAGGCCGGGATCCATCAGCACGGTGTGCTCACGGACAAGCGCACGTACGAGATCATGGACGCAGAGTCGGTCGGTCAGGCGACCGAGATCGTGCTCGGGAAGCACTCCGGCCGGCATGCCTTCTCCGACGCGCTCGAGAAGATGGGCCTCAAGGTCCAAGGCGACGTCCTGAACCAGGCCTTCATCCGATTCAAGGAGCTCGCCGACCGCAAGGTCCAGATCACAGAGGCCGACCTCGAGGCGATCGTCGCCGAGGAGCTTGGTGTGCAGGGGGATGCCTGGCAGCTCGTCGACCTCGTCGTGATGGGCGGCCTCGAGAAGACGCCCACGGCATCGGTCCAGATCAAGCGCAACGGCGACCGGCGGCTGATGACTTCCGACGGCGACGGCATGATCGATGCCGCATGCGAGGCGATTCGCAAGGCCCTCGACATCGAGGCGCGCCTCGTCGACTTCAACGTGTCCTCGGTGACGGGCGGGGTCGACGCGCTCGGTGACGTCACGGTGCAGATCGAATCGGGCGGCATGAGGGCGTCTGGACGCGGAGTCTCCACTGATGTCGTCGAGGCGTCCGCCCGCGCCTACCTGTCCGCCGTCAACAAGATCGTGCGGGCACGCGAGCACCCGCAGAAGGAGTCGGCCGAGGGCGAGTCCGGTCCCTGAGGGTCACTCGTACGTCAGGGCCTCGACGATCTGGATACGACGAGCATGTACCGCGCCCAGTCGAGAGGGAAGAGCCAGGCAGCTTCGTAGCCGGTGAGCCTGCCGATGCCGCCGATTGTCTGACTCGAGAGGTACATGCCGAGGGGGACCGCGAGGACGAACGCGACTCCTGCCATGGTGAGGGACTCGACGAGGACCATGCGCCGGATACCACCTTTGCCGACCCCCACGGCACGCAGGACGCCGAACTCCCGGAAGCGCTGGAGAACGGCCATGGCCAGCGTGTTGGCGATGCCGAGGAGACCGACGAGGACGGCTATCGCGAGGATTGCCCAGAACGGAGCGCAGAAGCCGTTGAACGCCTCCCGGATGTCGGTTTCGAAGTCGGCGTGGGTCTCGATGTCGAACTCGGTGCCCGCCAAGGCGGCCTCGATCTCGGATCTGCCTCGCTCGATGCCCACTCCGGGCGCCAGGTCGATCTCCACGAGGGCGGGGTCGGTCCGGCCCCAGATCCGACGGGCAACGCGCTCCTCCACGTAGGCGATGTTTGCGAGGTCGGCCGAGCGATACACCCCTGCAACGGTGAAGGTCTCGGGCCCCTCCGCTGTTGCGAGCTCGAGGACGTCACCGCGTTGGGCGTCCAGGGTCTTGGCCGTCCGCTCGGTCAGGAGGATCCCGACTTCCCGGAGCCGCTCGCGCACGGCCGTCTCCTCTCCGGACACGAGGTCGAGCTGCCGGATCTCGAAGAACGCGTCGACGTCGGCTCCGTCCACGAACACGTTGACGTCCTTTCCGCCCGTGTCCTCGCCCTGGGCGCTGTGGAACGTGAGCGGGGAGAGCGTCGTGATCGAGTCGACGTTCGCCAGCTTGCGAAGCGTCCGGGAATCCAGCGGGGCGAAGTCCCGGGGACCCCTTTCGTTCGAGACCACGAAGTCCGCGCCGAACTCGCGGTCGATCGACTCGAGGATCTCGTCCCCGATCGAGCGGTTGATCGTACCGATCGTCAGGATCATCCCGAGTACCGCCATGAGGATGCCCAGGGTCAGGGCCGACCTGCTGCGGGCCTTGGTGAGGTGGCCGACGGAGACCCTCCACACCCCCCGGGCGAGGGGTGCGAGCGCTGTCCCGACCCCGGTGCCGAGCGGGCGGAGCACGAGGGGGACGAGGAGGATCGCTCCCACGAGTGGCATGACGAGAACTGCCATCGAGAACGGGAACTCGATCTCACCGACGAGGTTCAGCCCGACGGACCCTGCGATCAGGGCTGCACCCACGAGCCACGAACGGCCGAGCCGCCGCTCGGACACCATCGCCTGCGTGTTGCGCATCGCGACGATGGGGTCGACGTGCGCGGCGCGGCGTGCGGGGATCAACGAGGCGATGAGGGTGACGCCGACCCCCACCGTTCCCGCGAGGACGACAGCAGACGGAGGGATCGTGAACGCGTCCAGCGCCAGTCCGCCCTCGAAGATCCCCTGCATCATCGTGATGAGGAGCCGGGCGAGCACGAGGCCGATGACGAGTCCGAGGACGCTGGCTGCAGTCCCGAGCGCGAGTACCTCGACGACGACGGTTCGTGTGATCTGGCGCCGTTCGGCGCCGAGGACGCGAAGCGTCCCGTAGAGCGGCACGCGTTCGGCGAGGGACATGGACAGGGAGTTGTAGACGAGGAAGACCGAGACGACGATGGCGACGAACGACACCGCGAGCAGGGAGGTCTGGGTGGCAGACAGGATCTGGAAGAACGTTCCGCTCAACGTCCCGGGCTCGGTTGCAGTCAGGTTCTCGTCGGGAGTGCCGGCGTGCAGCTCGATCCAGCGGGCAGGGTCCGCCGAGGGACGCAGCACGACCAGGGTCGTGTCCACCAGGTCGCGTGACCCGGTGGCTCGCTGGACGTCGTCGATCCACCCGACCATGAAGCGCCCCTCGAAGACGCGTCCTGCGCCACTGTTCTCGAGCACGCCCACGACTTGCCACCGGCTGGATCGTCCCGCGGCGGAGATCCGGATGACACTCCCCGTCCCCACCCCGAGCTCGTTCGCCAGCCTCCGGGGGACTGCGAGCTCGGCCGTGCGGGGCTCGGGAAGCCGGCCTCCGCGTTCGAGCGCATAGTCGACGATCTCGCGGTCCCCGTGGATGTCGGTTCCCACGAGGGTGAACTCCCGGTCGTCGCGGACGAGAGACGCGGCATGCCCGGTGCGGGGTACGACTATCCGGACGTCCGGGAGGTTCTCGATGCCCTGGACGTCGCGCTCGTCGTACTTCTCGTAGCCGGGAGCGGCGATCAAGACGTCGGCGCGGCCGACGAGGTCGTCGATGATCGCCTGCAGGCTCGCCTCGGTCGTGGCGTTGGAGACCATCGTGGCGAAGAAGATCGCCACGCCGAATGCGATCCCGAGGCCCGTGAGGACAGACCGGCCCTTACGATGCCTCAAGTGCCTGAAGCCAAGCGAAGACAGACTTCGCACGGTCACCTCCCGTGCCTTTGAGCACGAGCTCGTCCACGATCGTCCCGTCCCTGAGAAAGACGGTGCGGTCACATCCGGAGGCGGCTATCGGGTCGTGCGTGATGACGACGACCGTCTGGCCATGCTCGTCGACGAGGCGGCGAAGGAGCTCGAGCACGTCTGCACTCGACCGGGAATCGAGGTTGCCCGTGGGCTCGTCGGCGAAGAGCACTTCCGGTTCCGCGACGAGTGCTTTGGCGATGGCGACACGCTGTTGCTGGCCACCGGAGAGCTGAGCCGGGAGATGGTCGGCGCGGTCGGTCAGGCCGACGGTCCGGAGGAGCTCCTCGACTCGGTTCCGGTACTTGCGCCGGTGCACTCCGTCCACGACGAGTGGGAGAGCGACGTTCTCGCGCGCCGCCAGCACGGGACCAGGTTGAAGAACTGGAACACGAAGCCCAGCTCGCGCCGGCGCATGAGCGTCATGCGTCGATCCGGGAGTGTCGAGATGTCACGTCCTCCGATCCGGACGGCCCCCGACGTCGGCCGGTCGAGGCCGGCCATGATGTGCAGGAGCGTCGACTTCCCGGACCCCGACGGACCCATGACCGCCAGGTACTCGCCCGGGGCGACTTCGAGGTCGACGCCGCGCAAAGCATGCGTCACGGTCCCTTCGGTGCGGTACTCCTTCGTCACACCCCGCACCTGCAGGAGGGGTTTGCCACGGGGACCGGCAGCGCGGCCGGCAGGCCACGGTACCGCGGCCATCGTCTCGGATTCCCGCCCAGCCATCGTGACGCGACCGTATCAGACGCTGCGCGATGCTGCACCGGGAAATCCGGCCCGCGGATCAGGCGACGGCACCCGAGCTCGCGAGGGCAGCAATCTCGTCCTCGGACAGACCCGCGACCTCTGTGAGCACGCCGTACGTGTCCTCGCCGAGGCGGGGCACGTGAGGATTCGGACTCACGGCCGTCGCGGTCGTCGCCATCGTGAGACCGGTGTCAGGATCGGCGATGAACATGTCGCGTGCGGCGAGTCCGGGGTCGGCGAGAACTTCCGCGACGTCGTTCACCGGGCCGCACGGGATACCGGCAGCCTCGAGGCGTCCCAGCCATTCGTCCCGACCGCGGGTCCGGAAGAGCGGCGCCAGGACACTGTCCAGGGTGGCATGGTTGGCGGTGCGGCTCGCGACGGAGAGGAACCGTGGCTCGTCCGCGAGTTCCGGACGTCCGACCTCCTCGCAGAGGCGTCGGAAGAGCTGGTCGTGTCCGGCCGCCACCACGATGGTGCCGTCGGATGTCTCGAAGGGCTGGAACGGTGTGATCGCCGGGTGCCTGCTCCCGATGCGACCCGGGGCGGTCCCTTCGAGCGACGTGCGCACGACGGCATTTTCGAGGAGCGAGACCATCGAATCGAGCATTGCGACGTCGAGGAAGCGGCCGTGCCTCCCGGGGCTGCGTTCGCGGTCGGCAATTGCTGCGCAGACCGCCACAGCGCCGTAGAGCCCGGCGGCAAGGTCTGCGATCGAGGATCCCGCCCGCACGGGCGGCCCGTTCTCCTCACCCGTGATCGACATGAAGCCGGACATCGCCTGGATCACGATGTCGTAGGCGGGCAGTGGGGACCTGGGGCCTTCTTCGCCGAAGCCGGAGATCGCGCACCAGATCAGGCCGGCGTTCGATGCAGACAGGGCGTCCCAGCCCACGCCCCACCTGTCCATCGTGCCGGGCCTGAAGTTCTCGACGATGACGTCCGCTTGCCTGGCGAGTGTGCGGAACACACCGGCGCCGCCGGGTGTCGCGAGGTCGATGCACACCGATCGCTTCCCTCGGTTCACGCTCGCGAAGTAGGCGGACGTCCCGTCCGCGGCGTGCGGAGGGAACTCGCGGCTCTCGTCACCGCGTCCGGGCTTCTCTACCTTGACGACGGTGGCCCCGAGGTCGCCGAGCACGAGTGAACAGAAAGGCCCCGCCAGGACCCGCGTCACGTCGAGAACGAGAATCCCTTCGAGCGGGGGCGCGGTCTGTGCTGTCATCTGGGACACGATACGGCACGTGCCCCACGAGAGATCCAGAGGGAACATGTTCGAGAAGGTCGAGCCCGCCCCGCCGGACCCCATCCTCGGTCTGGGGGAGGAGTTCAAGGCAGATCCCGAACCGGCGAAGGTGAACCTCACTGTCGGTGTCTACCGGGACGGAGCGGGCGAGACTCCGATCCTGGACGTCGTGCGGGACGCCGAGGCCAAGCTCCTCGAAACGGTCGCGACGAAGTCCTACGCGCCGATCGCCGGCGATCCGGGGTACGAGGCGGCGGTGCAGGACCTCGTCCTCGAGGACGGAGGTCCGCTGTCGGCAGCCCGGGCGGAAGGCCGGGCGGTGACGGTAGACACGGCCGGGGGTACCGGGGGACTTCGCATCGCGGGCGAGCTCCTGAGGTCGACGGGCGCGGCGACGACCGTCTGGATCAGCGACCCGACGTGGGAGAACCACGCGAGCGTCTTCCGGGCTGCGGGGCTCGGGGTCTCCACTTACCCGTACCTCGACCGGACGAGCGGCCGCCTTGCCTTCGGGGAGATGTTCGAGGCCCTCGAGAAGGTGCCCAGCGGGGATGTCGTCCTCCTGCACGGCTGTTGCCACAACCCGACCGGCGTCGATCCCAGCCCTGCGCAGTGGCACGAGATAGCGGCTCTCCTCGGCTCCCGGGACGTCGTGCCGCTCGTCGACTTTGCCTACCAGGGCCTCGGCCGGGGCATCACCGAGGACGCAGAGAGCCTCTCGATCCTCGCAGGCTCGTGTCCCGAGATGATCGTCTGCAACAGCTTCTCGAAGAACTTCGGCCTCTACAACGAGAGGGTCGGTGCCCTCTCCGTGATCTGCTCGGAGAAGTCCGTCGCGGAGGCGGTGTCGAGCCGCTTGAAGGCCGTCATCCGGGCGACCTGGTCGAACCCTCCGGTGCACGGAGCACACATCGTGACGACAGTGCTCGGCGACCCCGAACTGCGGAGCCGGTGGGAGGACGAGGTCCGCTCGATGCGCGACCGGATCCGCTCGATGCGCCGGCTCCTCGTGGAGGCGCTAGAAGAGAGGGGTGTCACCCGCGACGTCCGCTACCTCGTCGAGCAACAAGGCATGTTCGCCTATTCGGGCCTCGACGTCGAGCAAGCACGTCGTCTGCGCGACGAGTTCGCCGTCTACGTGCTCGACTCCGGGCGTATGAACGTCGCCGGGATCACCACGGAGAACCTCGATCGCCTCGCCGACGCCTTGGCGGCTGTCTGGGCCGGCTGACGGTCCCCGTCCTGCCCGCGAGGGTGCCTCCTGCACGGCTACCGTAACGGGAATGGACACACTGACTCGCGCCGAGATGAACGAGCTCATGGCTGTCCGGGGTGGCCCGTGCGTGTCGATCCTCATGCCGACACACCGGGCGGGCACGGACAAGGACCAGAACCGCATACGGTTCCGGAACCATGTGAAGGAGGCAGAAGGGCAGTTGCGTGACATCGGTGTGAGAGGTCCCGAGGCGGAGCGGATCCTGGCCACCGCTCAATCCATGAGCCGCGACGACTTCTTCTGGGAACGCATGGCCGACTCCCTCGTCGTCTTTCTGGATCCGCACGGGTCGACGGTCCTAAGGCTCACCGTTCCCGTCGAGGACCTCGTCACGGTGGCCGACAGGTTCACCTTCACCCCCCTGATACCCGCCATGGACCCGGGCACGCACTTCTGGCTCCTCGCTCTGTCCGAGAACGAAGTCCGGTTCTTCAAGGGCGGCCGGTTCGGCATGGGAGTCGTGGACCTGCGTGACGCGCCCGGAAGCCTCGAGGACGCGTTCAAGTTCACCGTGTTCGAGCACCCGGGGACACGTGGAATCCGCAAGCGGAGGCCGGGGGTCTTCAAGGGGCATTCCGTCGGGGGCCGTGAGGTCGAGGACATGAAGCAGGTCCGTGCCTACTTCAGGCAGATCGATCATGCCCTCCGCGACGTTCTCTCCACCGAGTCGGCCCCCTTGGTTCTCGCCGGTGTCGAGTATCTCATCGACGCCTACCGGCACGAGACCTCGTACCGGCATGTCCTGCCCCAGGGGATCCACGGAAACCCTGAGCGGACACCCGTGGCCGAGTTGCATGCTGCCGCGTGGGCGGCTGTCGAACCGACGCTGACCGAGTCGCGCCGCCGCGACCTCGACCGGATGGAGGAGGCCCTCGGGAAGGGCCAGGGCTCGGCATCCCTCAAGGAGATCTTCCCCATGGCGGTGCAGGGGCGGGTCGACACGATCGCGGTCGCGGAGGGTTGCCACGAATGGGGCAAGGTCGACGAGACCGGCAGGGTGGTCGAGCAGAACGCAGAGCAGCACCCGGGTGATGAGGACCTGCTCGACCATGCGGCACTACGGACTTGGACCACCGACGGAACCGTGTACGTGGTGTCCCGTGACGAGGTGCCGGGTGAGTCGACGGTCGCCGCCCGCTTCAGATACTGACGCCGGTCCGTAGGGGACGGCGGTGCTGTCCGAGACCGAGCGCTGGCTGCTGCGCAGGGGAGTCCCGACCTTCATCCACGACTACAACGCCAGGGAGGATGTTTTCACCCGGGCGGCGCCTTTTCTGCCGCTGGCCTTCTTGGCGGAGATGCAGTTCGCACTGGATGCCACCTTCACGTGGTGGCATAACGTGGTCGCGGTCTTTGAGGCGCTGATCTTCGTGGTCCTCTTATGGACGATCGTGAACCGGATCCGGGGGAGACGAGCGTTCACGCTGCCCGAAACAGTGGGGTCGTGGGAGCTCGCAGAGTCCGTCGTCGTGCCGCCACTCGTCGAGTTGCTGTTCAACAGGCACGGCATAGCCTTCCTCGTCGAGGTGCCCCTATACGGCGCCCTCCTCGCGGCCGTCTATGTCGTGGTGCTCTTCGGTCTCCTTGCGATCTTTCTCTGGGCCGTGATACCTGGGCTCGGGTCGGTGTTCGCCTCTTAGCCCGCGCGCTCCCACTCCTTCTCCTCTTCATGACGTTCCTGTTCATCAACGCCGATGTCTGGCGGGTCTCCGCAGTCATGTCGGCCGGCTGCTTGCCGTGGTGTGCCTCTTCCTCATTCTCACCCTCGTGTTCCTCATCTCACAGATCCCTCGTGAGGTGAAAACGCTCACCGAGGACGAGACCTGGTCCGACATACTGGAGCGCACGAAGGGGACTCAGGCCGACGACCTGGCCGGCGAGATCGACGTCTCAGAGCGGCCGGTATCTCTGGGCCGGGTGGAGTGGGTGAACGTGGGCCTTGTCGTCCTGTTTCTGCAGGTCGTCCAGATCGGGCTCGTCACGGCGATAATCGCCGTCTTCTTCCTGGTATGCGGGCTTCTCGTCTTCCCAGTGGCGATCATCGAGTCCTGGACCAGTCGTCCCCCGAGGTGCTCATCGAACCCGCGCTGTTCGGCCCGGGTCGGGCCGCTCACATCCGAGTTGCTGAGCGTGTCGCTGTTCCTCGCCGGATTCGGCGGTCTCTACTTCGCGGTGACTGCGACAACGGACTCCAAGTACGGGGAGGGGTCCTTCGAGGCGCAGATGGAGCGCACACGCCGGACGCTTGTCGTGAGGGCGGTGTACCGTCAGGTAGCTGCACCACTAGGCTCCCCCCGCTCATGAAGATCGCGCTCATCCCAGGGGACGGCGTAGGTGCCGAGGTCCTCGCACAGTCCGTCAAGGTGCTCGACGCCACGGGCGTCGCCTACGAAAGCCAGTCCTACGACCTCGGTGGGGAGCGCTACCTGAGGACCGGCGAGGTCCTGCCCGACTCCGCGTACGAGGAGCTGCGTGGCTTCGACACGATCCTGCTCGGCGCAGTCGGGCATCCGGACGTGAAGCCCGGGATACTCGAACGGGGCATCCTCCTGCGCCTGCGCTTCGGCTTCGACCTCGCCGTGAACCTCCGTCTCGTCAAGCTCCTCCCAGGAGTCGAGTCGGCACTCGCCGGCAAGGGACCCACCGACATCGACTTCGTGGTGGTGCGCGAGAACACGGAAGGCCCATACGTCGGCGTGGGCGGTGGGCTGCGCGAGGGCACGCCCGGAGAGATCGTGACCCAGGAGTCGGTCAACACGCGTTTCGCCGCCGAGCGTTGCATCCGCTTCGCGTTCGACCTCGCAGCGCAACGTGACAGAGGCGAGGTGATGCTCTGCCACAAGACGAACGTCCTCACCCATGCCGGGGGTCTCTGGCAGCGCACCTTCGACGATGTCGCCTCCGGTGTGCCGGGCGTCGCCACCTCCTATGGTCACGTAGACGCCGTCTGTCTCTGGATGGTCCTCGACCCGGGGCGCTTCGACGTGATCGTGACAGACAACCTCTTCGGCGACATCGTCACCGACCTCGGAGCGGCGATTTCCGGTGGCCTCGGGTATGCGGCAAGTGGCAACCTGAACCTCGACGGCACGGCTCCATCGATGTTCGAGCCCGTCCACGGTTCGGCTCCCGACATCGCAGGCCAGGGAAGGGCGAATCCGGTCGCGGCGATCATGTCGCTCTGGATGGCGCTGAACCAGGCCGGTGAACGGGATGCAGCGGCTCGTGTGCTCGCCGCGATCGAGAAGACCGTGGCGGACGTCGCACCGAGGATCGGGCTCGGCCTGTCGACCGAGCAGGTCGGCGACCTCGTCGCCAAGGCCGTCTGAGCGAGAGACAGGAGAAGGCACGTGGAGACCGTCGACTACATCTGGAAGAATGGTGAGCTGGTCGAGTGGGAAGACGCCACCGTGCATGTCCTCACCCACGCCCTCCACTACGGCTTCGGGGTCTTCGAGGGGATCAGGTGCTACGAGACATCCGACGGCCGTGCCGCGGTCTTCCGCCTCGGTGACCACATGCGCCGCCTGGAGCGATCGGCCAAGATCCACCTCATCGATCTGCCTTACTCGGTCGGCGACCTCGTCGATGCGACCAAGACCACGATCGAGCGCAACGGGATCAAGGAGTGCTACATCCGTCCGATCGCGTTCAGCGGCTACGGGAACATGGGGTTGAACCCCGCGGGCTCCGAGATCGACGTCGCCATCGCCATCTGGGGGTGGGGTACGTACCTGGGCGAGGAGGGCGTCGAGCACGGCGTACGAGCCAAGGTCTCGTCCTTCAAGCGGCTCGACGCCAACATCCTTCCCCCGGCCTCGAAGGCGTGCGGAAACTACGTCAACTCGATCCTCGCCAAGACAGAGGCCGTCAAGGCCGGATACGACGAGGCGATCCTCCTGAACCACGCCGGTTTCGTGACGGACGGGTCCGGTGAGAACATCTTCATCGTCGACGACGGCGTTCTCGTCACACCCCCCACGTCGGAGGGGCCCCTCGACGGGATCACGCGTGACTCGGTCATGCAGATCGCACGTGACCTCGGCTACGAAGTCCGCGAGGAACGCCTGGTCCGTTCCGACCTGTACCTGGCCGACGAGGCGTTCTTCACGGGTACGGCGGCCGAGGTGGTCCCCATCAAGGAGGTCGACGACCGGCGGATCGGCGAGCCCGGCCCGATCACGAAGAAGATCCAGGAGACCTTCTTCGCGAGCCTGCGCGGCGACGTCGAGCGCTATCGGGGTTGGCTCGAGTACGTCTGAGGCCCGGTCCCGAATCTCCTGTAGGGCTCCCGTTCCACGGGAGGTAACCTCGGGCTGCCCCGACCGGCCGTGGCGCCGAAACCCCCGTCACGGCGCGCGACTCAGGAGAGCGGATGACCGAACGTGCAGATGTGACCCTTAGCCCCGGGGAACACCTCCCGCAGCACGTCGACATCTACGACACGACACTGCGTGACGGGTCCCAGCGCGAGGGGTTGTCCCTCACCGTCGACGACAAGCTCCGCATCGCCCGGCACCTCGACGAGCTCGGCATCCAGTTCATCGAGGGGGGCTGGCCGGGAGCGAACCCCAAGGACGACGAGTTCTTCCGCCGCGCGCCACTCGAGCTCGATCTCGAGAACGCCAAGCTCGTCGCCTTCGGCGCGACGCGCCGCGCACACAGCGCCGCGGATGGCGACGAGACCCTCGCTGCCCTCGTGAAGGCCGATACCGACCATGTCTGCATCGTCGGCAAAGCCTGGGACTACCACGTCACGGAGGCCCTGCGGACCGACCTCGACGAGGGTGTCCGGATGGTGGCGGACTCCATCGTCTGGCTGAAGGCCCAGGGCAAGGGGGTGCTGTTCGACGCCGAGCATTTCTTCGACGGATGGAAGCGCAACCGCGACTTCAGCCTCGGAGTCCTGCGCGCGGCCGAGGACGCAGGGTGCGACTGCCTCGTGCTGTGCGACACCAACGGCGGCACGCTGCCATACGAGGTGGCACGGATCGTCGACGACGTTCGCGCCGAGCTCTCGACCCCGATCGGGGTCCACTTCCACAACGACAGCGAGTGCGCGGTCGCGAACGCGATCGTCGCCGTGCGACACGGCGCCGTCCAGGTCCAGGGCACGATCAATGGTCTGGGCGAGAGAACCGGCAACGCCAACCTCTCGTCGATCATCCCGAACCTTGTCCTCAAGCTCGGCGTGGACTGCATCGAAAGGGACCGCCTGACCCGCCTCGCCTCCGTCAGCCACGCGATCGCCGAGATCGCGAACGTCACCCTCGACCCGCAGCAGCCCTACGTGGGAGCGTCGTCCTTCGCCCACAAAGCAGGGCTCCACGTCTCGGCCTTGGCGCGACGACCCGATGCATACGAGCATGTCGACCCCGAGGCCGTGCGGGCCGA
>QWHP01000509.1 GCA_021404985.1 Actinobacteria bacterium ATB1 | reverse complement strand
GGGCTCGTTCCCGGCGTCGAAGGTCAGTCGCCTGACCCACGACGTGCCCAGGACGATGACGCTGCAGGAGGCCCAGGCCCTCGTCGCCCAGCGCAACGAGGCGCTGCGCAACGAGCTCGGCCTGACGCCGAACGACGTCTGGCAGATCGAGTCCGACCCGCCAGCCCCGTAGCTACAGGCTCTCGTACACGGTGGCCCTGGCCACGATCTCGCTGATGCCGACCGCGCCGCTCTTCGTACCGGGCCAGGTCTCCAGGATCTCGACGGTCAGCTCGCCCCAGGCGCTGCCGGTGTACCCGTTCATGGCCGGCACCTCGGCCCACTGCGGGCCGGCGGCGTCGGGAAGCTCGGTGACGAGCGAGCGGTTGCCCACGGAGACCTTCACCTTCTTCGGCCGTGCGTAGTCCTTGGGGCCGGGCGCGATCCCGAGGCGCGACAGGCCGAAGCCCGAGGTCGAGAGCGTGATCGTGGCGCCCTCGGCCTCGGCCGCCCAGAAGGTCTTCGGGTTCGCGTCCGCGAGCGCGTCCTGGACCTTGCCGTCCACCGGGGCCGAGGCCGACTCCACCTTGGGGGTGGCGTCGAACTCCTTCATGTGGACCAGCACCTCGCTGACGGCGAAGTTGGGGTAGTCCGCGCCCTGGTAGACGCCGGAGACCGTGATCTTGACCTTTCCGCCTGCCTCTTCGGTGCCGACCTTGATGTCGGGGATGTCCACGACCTGCCAGCCGCCCTTGTCCTCGAAGCTGGCGTCGGCCGTGCCCGCCGGCACGAGATCGCGGTCCTCGTTGTAGCTCAGGACCTCGACGCGCACGGACTTGATGCGCGCGTAGTCCTTGAAGGTGGTCTCGTCCTTGGCCCAGCCGATCACCATCGCGATCTTGTCCACCTCGCCCTTGGGCACGTCGATCACGATGTATTCGCCCGCGTTCGGGCTCTCGCCGGGGACCATCCAGCAGGTCTCCATCTTCCCGTCGATCGCGGAGGGCGCGTTCCAGTAGTTCGCGCCGAGCCGGGTCTCAGGGCGGAAGTGCGAGGCGGTGGCGCCGGCCTGAGCGGTCGGGGCCAGCAGGGCGGCCAGGAGGGCGGTAGACAGCACGAAGACCTCCACGAGCAGTAGAGAGGAGTAGCACGCGCGTGTACACCTGCTCAACCCGCGGGGGCTGCCTTTTCTCCACGGGCGCCGAGATCACTGCCGGTCGACGATGATGAACTCCACCCGACGGTTGATCGCGCGCCCCTCCTCGGTCTCGTTCGCCTCGATCGGCCGCATCTCTCCGAAGCCCACAGCGTCGAGGCGCCAGACCTCCACGCCCCGCTCCACCAGGGCCTGGCGCACCGCGTCCGCGCGCTGCTGCGACAACTTCAGGTTGTAGACGTCGTTGCCCACGTCGTCGGTGTGGCCCTCGATGCGGATCTTGAGCAGCTCGGGGTGCGCCACGATGACGGCGGCGATCTCGTCGAGCAGGCTGAAGGAGACGGGCCGGATGATGGCCTTGTTGAACTCGAAGTAGATCTTGTCGAGGATGCGGATCTGGGACATCTCGATCACGACGCGGCCCTCGTCCGGGCAGCCGTCCTCGTCGTCCACGCCGTTGAAGACCTCGCGCTCGAGCGGGCACTGGTCGTCGGCGTCCAGGAAGCTGTCGCCGTCGTTGTCGGGCTCCGGGCAGCCGTCCTCGTCGTCGAACTGGTCGAAGTCCTCGGGGTCCACGGTGCAGCGGTCCACGTCGTCCTTGTAGCCGTCGCCGTCCGTGTCCTCGATGGGCTTGTCGTCCGGGCAGCCGTCCTCGTCGAGGTAGTCGTTGATGACCTCCGGGTCGTCCGGGCACTGGTCGTCCTCGTCGAGGATGTCGTCCTTGTCGTTGTCCGGGTCCGGGCAGCCGTCGCGATCCCGGTAGCCGTCGCGGTCCTCGGGGTCGAGCGGGCAGGTGTCGTCCTCGTCGAGGATGTCGTCCTTGTCGTTGTCCGGGTCCGGGCAGCCGTCCGCGTCGCGGAACTCGTCCTGGTCTTCGGCGTCGTCGAGGCACTGGTCCTCGCAGTTGACCACCCCGTCCTTGTCGCGGTCGAGCACGCAG
>QWHP01000046.1 GCA_021404985.1 Actinobacteria bacterium ATB1 | reverse complement strand
AATCCGGCCACCGGTTTCGATTGCAGCGGCTTCGTGCGCTACGTGTTCTCGCACGCGATCGGCCTGCAGTTGCCGAGCACCTCCGCCAGCCAGTTCCTGGCCGGGGTCAAGATCAATCGCGCCGACATCAAGCCGGGCGACCTGGTGTTCTTCCGCACCCATGGCCGTCACCGCATCTCGCATGTGGGCATCTACATTTCCGGCGGACGTTTCATCCATTCGCCGAGCGCCGGCAAGTCGGTGGAAATCTCCAGCCTGGACGACGGTTACTGGGCCAAGCGTTTCGCCGGTGCCAAGCGGCCGGAGGCGATGGCGCTGGCTGCCAACAACAAGGGTTGAGTACCTGCACAGGTGCGTTCTGCAGCCGCCGCAAGGCGGCTTTTTTATGGCCGGCGCCATGGGCCGATCGGACCCCCGCGACATCGCCTGCATGGCGGCCGGGCGCGCGCGCCGTTACGCTTGGGGTCGAGCCCCTTTCCCCGGAACCGCCTGATGCCTCTTGATCTGCCGCCGGTCACGCGCAACCTGCTGATCGCCAACATCGTCGTCTACCTGCTGCAACAGTTCTTCGGCGAGGTCTTCCTGCAGTATTTCGCGCTGTGGCCGTGGGGGGCCGACCAGGTGTTCCAGACCACGCAGGGCCTGGCCTCGATCGGCTTTCGCCCGTGGCAGCTGGTGACCTACGCCTTCATGCACGGCGGCCTGACCCACATCGCGTTCAACATGTTCGCGCTGTTCATGTTCGGCGGCACCATCGAGCGCACCTTCGGCGCGCGCAATTTCATCATCTACTACTTTGTCTGTGCAGTCGTGGCGGCGGTGGCCCAGCTGATCGTGGTGCACTGGTTCACCCATGGCTTCTATCCCACGCTGGGCGCGTCTGGCGCGATTTTCGGCCTGTTGCTGGCCTTCGGCATGCTGTATCCGCACGAGAAGATGATGCTGATCTTCCTGCCGGTGCCGATCCCCGCATGGATCTTCGTGATCGGCTATGCGGCGGTGGAGCTGGTGCTGGGCGTGACCGGCACCCAGGCCGGCGTGGCCCATTTCGCCCATCTCGGCGGCATGGTCGGCGGCATCGTGCTGATCCAGTACTGGCGAGGCAAGCTGCCGATCAAGCCGCAGCGGCGGCTGATGCTGTAGATCCGGGAATCGGGGATCGCAAAGGCGGACGCGCCGGGCTGGCGGTGCCCGCCCGGCGTCGCAGGCGGGTCAGCGCAGGGCGAGGAAGTCGGAGGAGACGTCGTCCAAGCGACAGGGTGCACCCGACGCGAGGCGCGAGGACCAGGCAATCGCCTGCTTGCTGCAACGCGTGAGCCTGCGGGACTGATGGGCCTCCCTCTCGGCAGCGACGACGCGGGCTGCGAGTCGCAACACCGCCCTTTCGGGCGATCTTGCTGTCCATCCGAGCACGAGTACCGATCGCTCGAGGCTCCCCTGATCCCCGACTCGCAGCAGGTACACCTCGCTTGCGACGGGGAGCCCCCCAGGTATCGTGTCCAATCGCCAGACGACGTCCTCGAAGTTGCGGATCGGCCACTGCTCTCCGACGAGCTCCTGGGGGCCCACCACGTTCGAGACGACGGTCAGCGCGCCGCGGCCCTCGACTGCGACGAGGGCAAGTGACGCTGCTAGGCGTTCTGCGAGCACCCGCGCAGCGACAGTGAGAGGATCGTCCGCCGGAGGCGTGGCACGGACCGCCGCGGCAACAGCCTCGATGTCGGAGACCACGTCGGGAGGGTCGCTCAGGTTCGGGTTCGAGTCCACACCCCATCCAGTCTGAGGGAAGGCTGTGCCGCAACGTGCAGTCCGTCGAACTCGGAGTCCCTCACGCGGGCGTCGGCCGCCGCGGCGACCATGGCCGCGTTGTCGGCGCAGAGGCCGGGCGAGGGCATGCGGAGAGCGAAGCCGTACGAGTCGGCTTCGCTCTCGAGGCGTTCCCGGAGCCGCGAGTTCGCGGCTACGCCGCCTGCCACCCCGCAACGATCCACCCCGACGTCGCGCACCGCAGCGACAGTCTTGGCGACCAGGACGTCGACCGCCGCCTCCTGAAAACCGGCCGCAACCTCGGCATCGTCGAGGCGGTCACCACGTGCATCCGCCTTCTTCACGGCCTGGACGACGGCCGTCTTCAGACCGCTGAACGAGAAGTCGTAGGAGCCGTCCATCATCGCACGGGGCAGGTCGAGCGGTCCTGGCCCGGCATCCCGGGCCAGAGCGTCGATGACCGGCCCCCCCGGGTATCCGAGACCGAGGAAACGGGCGACCTTGTCGTATGCCTCTCCCACAGCATCGTCGACTGTCTCGCCGAGAACCGTGAACCGTTCCCCCGTCAGATGCACGAGAAGAGTGTGGCCTCCCGAAACCAGCAGCACCACGGCAGGTGGGACGAAGTCGGCATGCTCGATCGAGTTGGAAGCTATATGGGCTTCGAGATGGTTGACTGCGACCAGCGGCAGACCTGCGGCCACGGCCATGCCCTTGGCGGCCGAGATACCCACGAGCAGAGCTCCCGCGAGTCCCGGACCGACCGTGACCGCGATGGCGTCGAGGTCTCGGGGCTTGGTCCCGGCGGCTGCGAGTGCGTCCCCTATGACCGTGTCGATGCGCTCCACATGGTCGCGCGCGGCGAGCTCGGGTACGACCCCGCCGAATGGGGCGTGCGTGTCGTGCTGTGACGCGACGATGCTGGACCGCACCTCGTGCACGTCTTCGACCACGGCCGCCGCCGTCTCGTCACAGCTCGTCTCGATCCCCAGGATGAGAGGCATTCGTCACCGCCGCGCCGGTCAACCCGGCATCCGAGTGGTTGGTTGCTCGACGATCGTAGGTCCGGGAACGGAGGCCGCGATCGTCTGGAGCTTCTCCAGGTACTCCTGGGACACGACCTCGGGCACGGTCATGATGATCGCGTCCTCCTTCGAATCGGGGTAGTAGTTCTTCCGCCTGCCCACAGGGAGGTAGCCGAAGCGCGCGTAGAGGCGTATGGCACGCTCGTTCGAGACTCTCACCTCGAGTGTCATGCGTCTCGCGCCCCGAGTCAGCGCGTCGACCGTGAGCTGTAGCAGCAATCGCGTTGCGATCCCCAGGCCACGTCTCTCGGGATCCACGGCCAAGTTCGTGACGTGGCCCTCGTCTCCTGCCATCATGACGCCTCCGTAACCGAGGACGGGGCCTTCCCCCCCGCCTTCGGCCCCCTCGAGGCCGACCCAGTAGCCCCGCGTTGCCCGATTCGCGAGCTCCGTCAGGAACAGGCCGCGTGACCACGGCCTCGGGTAGGACGCCCGCTCGATCACGAGAACCTGGCGCAAGTGCTTGCGCCGCATGCAAGCCAGCTCCACGCCGCTCGGTGACGTCATCGTCGCCCTGTCCTCTGTCGCCTTCCTCCCCAGTTGATCTCGGCATCGGAGCGCCGCAGATACAGGGGATGGACATCGCGGGGCCGGCTGAACTCCTCCTGCGCGAATCTCCGCGCCGCCAGTTCGAGGACCGTCTCCGCTGAGGGGTAGGACAGCTCCGGTCCCGCCTCCACCGCATGCTCGATATCGGTGAAGGCATCTGCGTGCTCACGGACACCGTCACCGAGAAGCAAGACCTCCTCGGGCTGTGCCAGGAGTTCGGCGACTACCGCGTCGGGGGCAGAGACGCGGGGCGCCGAGAGTTGGGCCACACCTCCGGGTGTCGACCTGTACAGGGCCCAGAAGACCTCGCTCCGCCTTGCATCCACGATCGGGCAGATGAGCCTGCTCACATGTCGAGCCCCGAATGCCATGAGGTCGAGGCTCGTGAAAGTGGCCATCGCTGCGCCGGCGACCAGAGCCAAGCCCTTCGCGGTGGCGATCCCGACACGCAGACCGGTGAAGAGTCCCGGTCCGATGTCGACTGCCACACCGGCGAGCCGGCCCGGTTCGCAGCCTGCCTGCGCCATCAGGAACTCGATGGCCGGCGCGAGGAACTCGGCGTGCGCATGTGGACGCCGCAGGACAGCATGTGCACGCATGTCGTCGTGGAGAAGCGCGACCGAGCTCACCGGGGTGGACGTGGAGATCGCGATCAGCATCTCAGTCTGCCTCGGCTCCGGCACCCATGACAGGGCCTGATCCCCCTGCCGTGGCCACGGCGCGGCGGAGCCTGTCCTTGCGCGCCGACCAGGCCGGGCCGGACAGCCTGAACTCGACAGAACGTTGATCGGAACTTGCTTCTTCGGTCTCGGTGTACGAGACCAGGACTTCGCACACGCTCTCCCCGAGAAGCGGCCGGACCACCTCTCCCCACTCGACGAGAACGATGTCCCGTCCCAGGGCCTCGTCGAGACCGAGGTCCTCGAACTCGGACATGTGGTCCAGACGATAGAGGTCCACATGGAGGACGCGGGGACTGCCCCCGAGGTCGCGCACGATCGTGAACGTCGGGCTCGTCACCGGCTGTTCCACCCCGACCCCTGCGGCGACACCCGACACGAACGTCGTCTTTCCCGTCCCGAGGTCCCCATCGAGCAGGACGACGTCGCCCGGTCCGAGGACGCTGGCAAGGGCCCTGCCGAGCGCTCTGGTGTTCGATGGTGAGTTGCTCAGGGCTCGGATCCGATCAGAAGAGTCCGAGTTGCTCGACATCGGGGGCGGTCGTCTCCTCTGCCTTCGTGAGATCGATTTTCACCTCGCGTCTTGCCGGTCCGGCATCGAGAGTGGTGCGCACCAGTCGGAAGTCCTTGCGCATCTCGTCGAGCTTCCCTACCCCACCCCGGAGCACCGCGGCCGGATGGAATGTGGGGATCAGCACGCGGGATCCGTACCGGTAACGGTTGCCGCGCAGGCGTGTGATGCCGACCGACGTGTGCAGGAGATACTTCGTTGCGAAGTTGCCGAGGCTCACGACGACGAGGGGATCGATGCACTCCATCTGCCTGTCGAGGAAGGAGGTGCAGGTCTCGATCTCCCCCGGTAGAGGATCGCGATTTTCGGGAGGGCGGCACTTCAACACATTCGCTATGTACACGTCGTCCCTTCTGAGGCCGATCTCGCCGAGCAGGCGCGTCAGTAGTGCGCCTGACTTTCCGACGAAAGGTTCTCCTTCCTGATCCTCGTAGAAGCCGGGTGCTTCGCCCACGAAGACCAGGTCTGCGTCGGGAGACCCGGCGCCGAAAACGACGTGCGTGCGGGTCCTGTGGAGTGGGCAACGCATGCACGCCGCCGCCTCGGCGGCCAGCGCTGCGAAGGCCCCCATCTCGCCCTCAGGGGTGGTGCGTCCGTCCGGCACGTCAGGCAGGCTACCGGTTGACGGACACGGCGTGACGAACGGCAGCCGACACCACCTGGGCGGCTGCAGCGGCCAGGACGTCGGCGGTAACTGCGCCGGGCGCCTCGACATCTGCTCTCCCGCTTGCGAGGACGAACACGCTGTCGCCGTCGAAGCGGGTGTGTGCCGGCCGGACGGCCAAGCCGAGGCCGTCGTGTCCGCCCACGGCGACGCGGTACGCCCCCACCTTGTCGATGGTGGCGTCGGTGAGCACGGCGACGAGGGTGGTGTTCTCAAGGGGAGAGGCAACTCCCGGTTCGGCTTCGGTGAGCCTCTCCGGATCGAATCGTCTGGGTACCTCGGGGCCCGCAACACATCCGGCGATGACGTCCCCATCCGGACCGGTGACGTCCCCCAGGGAATTCACGGCGGCAACAGCGCCCAGTCTCACGGGTCCGATCTCGAGGCACGCTGCTCCGACTCCGCCGGGCTGCGCGAAGTCGGCCCCCGCGACCTTGCCGACCGTTGCCCCGCAGCCCACACCCACCTGTCCCCACTCGGGCCTCTCCGACGCCACTTCGTATGCCGATCTCCCCGCCCAGACGGGGGGATGGACCGGGATCCCGTCGTCGTCCCGTCCCGCGAGAGGGAGATCGAATATCGCCGCCGCGGGGACGATCGGCACCGGGCCCCCCGAGGTGGGGTGCCCGCGTCCCCTTGCCGCGAGAGCCTCGACCACGCCGTGCGCGGTACCCAAACCGAAGGCGGATCCGCCCGTAAGGACGAGCGCATCGATCTTGTCGACCGTCCGCCACGGGGCGAGCAGGTCCACCTCACGGGAAGCAGGCGCTCCGCCGCGGACCTCCGCCGACGAGATCGCCCGGACCTCGGGCACGATCACGGTCGTACCCGTCCGTCGGTCCGGGTGCGTCCAGTGGCCGACAGTGAAGCCGGGAGGGAGAGCTCCACCCTGGGCTCCCTCGCCGCCGTCACGCTTCACTGACGACCCTCTCCGGGTGCCCGGTTGCGGCCATGACGAATCTCCTCGGGACACGGGGACTGATCCCGCATGTGATCTCGTAGCTGATGCTGCCCACGGCCTCCGCCCAGTCCTGAGCGGTGACGGCCTCGTCCCCCTGGGCCCCGATGAGGACGACCTCCTCCCCGCGACGGTGCTCCTCTTCGCCGAGATCGACCATGAACTGGTCCATGGTCACTGTTCCGGCGATAGGACGCCGTCTCCCCCCCACGAGGACGTGCATGCAACCCGACAGGCCGCGTCTCACTCCGTCCGCGTATCCGAGCGGGACCGTGCCGATCCACGAGTCCCTGTCGAGCCGGTATCTGTGACCGTACGAGATGGACGAGCCTGCAGGCAGGAATGCGACGTGGGAGAGCCGAGAACGCAGGGACATCACCGGCTCGAGAGGCAGCATGCCTTCGAGAGCAGGCGCCGGCGGGATGCCGTAGATACCGATCCCGCACCTGACCATGTCGTAACCCAGCCGGTCGGGGTCGACCAGGGTCGCCGCCGTGTTGGCGGCATGGCGAACCCCGGCGTCCACGCCGGTGTCCCTTAGACGGACCAGGATCTCGGAGAAGATGCGGGCCTGTTCGCGCGTCGCCGGGTTCTCGGGCTCGTCCGCCACCGCGAAGTGGGTGCAGACCCCCGCAAGGCGGACGCCTGCGGACGCGTGGGCTTGCCGTGCCAACTCGGTGATGTCGTCGGGGTCGGCGCCCACCCGATTCATGCCCGTGTTGACCTTGAGGTGGACCGGCACCGTGGCCCCGCATAGCAGGGCTGCGTCCGAAAGCCTGTCGAGCACCTCGCGCGAGTAGACCATCGGCTCGAGGTCGAGGGACACGACATCCTCCTCGCTCCCGGGGGGAGGTTCCGATAGGAGGAGGATTCCGGCCGTGATTCCGGCGGCACGCAGTTCAGCCGCCTCCTCGACCAGCGCCACGGCGAGACAGTCGGCGCCGCCTGCGAGCGCTGCAGGCGCGACGCGGACCGCACCGTGCCCGTATGCATCCGCCTTGACGACGGCGCAGAACCGTCTCTGCCCTGCATGCTCCTTGAGGACCGAGACGTTGTGCGCGACTGCTTCGAGGTCTATCACCGCTTCGGATCCACGGCCGCTTCCCGGGTTCAACGCAAGCCCCGCTCGGCCGCTCCCAGGTACTCGTGAAGATCGATCGCGCTGACCCAGCGGCCGTCGGCGGCCGCCCGCCTCCCGGCCTCGGCATGCACGGCGACTGCCGCGACTGCCGCTTCGTGTGGACCCGAACCCCGGGCGAGGAATGCCGCGACAATGCCCGTCAACGTGTCACCCGTCCCCGCTGTCGCCAACTCCGGACCCCCGCCTCGACAGACGACCGGCCTTCGGCCGGGGGAGGCAACGAGCGTCGAAGGGCCCTTCAGAAGCACCGTGGCATCCCATTCGGCTGCCGCGACCGCCGCGGCGGCAATTCGCGAGGCCGGACCCGTGAGATCCCCGCCGAGTCGCGTGAACTCCCCGTCGTGCGGGGTGATCACGGTGGGGCCTGTGCGCGCCCTGAGGTCCTCGCCGCTGACAGCGTTCAGCCCGTCTGCGTCGAGAACCATCGGCTGGGGCACCTCGTACATCGCCTTCCGGACGAAACGGCTCACTCCCTCGCTGCGCCCCAGGCCCGGCCCCACGGCGAGCGAACCGAACCTCTGTGGGCGCGGCACGTGTCCGAAGGAGACTTCGGTGAGATGACCCGCCTCGTCGCAGGGGAGAGGGACGACCATCACCTCCGGGACTGCCCCCGCGACCTGAGGCTGGACGGGCTGTGGGACGCATGCGGACACGAGCCCGGCGCCCGCCCGCACCGCAGCGAGGGACGAGAGAGTGGGCGCACCGCCCATCCCCGGCGAGCCGCCGAGGACGAGTACGGATCCCGCGGACCACTTGTGTGCGAGCCGGCCCCTTTCCGGAAGCCCACCCACGGCCTCGTGGGGATCCGACAGGGAGGCGTCGGGCTCGTCGACTTCGATGCCGATGTCGGCGACGACGAGGCGCCCGCTTCGCTCCGCTCCGGGTTCGAGCACGTGGCCGACCTTCAGCGCTTGGACAGCAACAGTAACGTCGGCGCGCACTGCGGGTCCGGTGACCATGCCCGTGGAACCATCCACACCCGACGGGATGTCGACCGACAGGACCGCGGCCCCCGCCGGAATCGACCCCATGGCCTGACCAGCGGCCCCGTGCGCAGCGCCCGCGAAACCGGTCCCGAAGATGGCGTCGACGACGACCTCGCAGGCTGGGAGGTCACCCGTGAAGTCCTCGAGGGGTACGCCCACAGCCTCCATGCGCTCCAGGTTCAGGGCAGCGTCCCCGGAGATGCGCTCGCGCCTGGAGTTCTCCGCCGCGAAGACGCAGCGCACCTGGGCTCCGGCGCGGCGCAGGAGCCGCGCAACCACAAAACCGTCGCCTCCGTTGTTCCCGGGGCCCGCAAGGACGCAGAAACGGCTGCCGTAGACCCCACCCGCAAGGACGATTGCCTCACGGTGGCAACGGTCACCTGCCCGCTCCATGAGGACTTCTCCGGGAGTCCCCCCGGAGATAGTGCGGGCGTCGAAGCCCGCCATCCGTGCAGGAGTCACGACAGGCCAAGGGCCACTCCCCGAAGGCAGTCCGGGGGCATGCGTATCGGATCGGACCGGGCTGATGCTCACGCGACAGATGCTAACGACCTTGCCTCTACTCCACCGTGACTGTCTTCGCCAGATTGCGCGGCCGATCGACGTCGCAGCCGCGCTGCTTGGCGACGTGATAGGCAAGCAGTTGCAGGACCACGGAATCGACGATCGGGGCGAGAAGCTCGTGTGTCTCGGGGACCTCGAACACGGTGTCCGGCAAGAGGCCTCCCATGTCGGTCCCCGCGTTGGCGACGAGCACGATGCGACCTCCGCGCGCTGCGACCTCGGCAACGTTGGAGATCGTCTTCTTCTGCACGTGCCCCGCCGTGACGACGGAGATCACGGGGACGCCCTCCACGATGAGGGCGAGCGGTCCGTGCTTCAGCTCACCGGACGGGTAGGCCTCGGCGTGGAGGTACGAGATCTCCTTCATCTTGAGAGCACCCTCCAGAGCGGTCGAATACGCAGGGCCTCTCCCGAGGTAGAAGGCGTCGTGGACCCTGGCCCATCTCCCGGCCTCGGCCCGGATCGGGTCGACGTCATCGAGCACCTCGGCGACCTGCTCGGGGAGACGGCGCATCTGCTCGAGAACTCCCCGCACCTCACTCGGATAGAGGCTCCCACGCGTCTGGCCGAGGTAGAGAGAGAGGACCAACAGCGCCGCGATCTGGCAGGTGAATGTCTTGGTGGCAGCGACACCGATCTCGGGCCCGGCATGCGTGTAGACGACTGCATCGGCCTCGCGCGCCAAGGAGGAGCCGACAACGTTCGTCACAGCCACGACCTTGGCCCCGAGCTGTGACGCGTACCGGCAGGCTGCGATCGTGTCGGCCGTCTCACCGGACTGGCTCACTCCGATCACGAGCGTGCGGGCGTCCAGCACGGGGTCCCTGTAGCGGAACTCGGACGCGATGTCGATCTCGACCGGGACCCTCACCCAGTGCTCGATCGCGTACTTTGCGACGAGACCCGCGTGGAAGCTCGTCCCACACGCCACGACGAAGACCTTGTTCGCTGAACGCAGCTCGTCGTCGGACGTCCTGAGCTCGTCGAGCCGCAGGCTCCCCGTCACTGTGTCAATTCGGCCCCTGAGGGTGTCACCGATGACGCGTGGCTGTTCGTGGATCTCCTTCAGCATGAAGTCCTCGAACCCGGATCGCTCCGCTGCTGCTACGTCCCAATCCACGTGGACGGTGTCGGGGACGCGCTCGCGCCCTTCGATGTCCGAGACCACCAGGCTGCCCGCCCGCAGGTCGACCAGCTCGTCGTCCTCGACGACGATTATCTCCCGCGTCTCGGATATGAGCGCGGGGATGTCCGATGCAAGGATCGTGCCGGTCTCCGTCACACCGGTGACGAGTGGCGCGTGGCGCCGCGCTCCCACGATCCGTCCGGGTGAATCCGAGGCGACGACGGCGATCGCAAAGGCGCCTTCCAGCTTGCGACAGACCGAGCTCACGGCCTCGGCGAGGTCGGCGCCGGGCACACCTGCGAGCTCGAGTCCGATGAGTTGAGCGATCACCTCAGAGTCCGTGTCGGACCGGAACTCGATTCCCTCCGACTCCAGCTCCGCCCGCAGATCGTGGAAGTTCTCGATGATGCCGTTGTGGACGACCGCCACACGACCTGCGGCGTCGAGATGAGGGTGCGAATTCCGTTCCGACGGCACGCCGTGCGTTGCCCAACGTGTGTGCCCGATGCCCGTTGTGCCTACCAGGCCGGCCAGCTCGGGTGCCGCCTCGAGATCGGCAAGCTTCCCTTGCCTCTTCACCACGCAGAGGCCTTCCGCGCCGTCCGGTACGGCGATCCCGGCCGAGTCGTATCCACGATATTCCAGTCGCCGGAGTCCTTCGATCAGGACGCCGACCGCCTGCTTGTCACCGACGTATCCGACGATGCCGCACATGGTTTCTCCCTTCGGCTCGCAACCCGCCGGCAAACGCGCGCGAACACGTGTCTTGTCTGCGGTAGGACGAGCCGATGCGTCGCCGGCTCCCACGGCCCCGGCCCCCTTTGTAACAGGGATCACTCACTGCTTTTCAGAGGACGGGTCACGACCCGTGGCGGCCGGAGGGGTATCCGCCGAACACTTCGATGAACCCCTCTCCTCGTCACCTCCCGAGTGGACTGTCGCCCGAGACGGGAGGCCTGGCGCTCTGCCCCACCGTTGCCGGTGGGGGGGTCCTACGTCTCACCGGTGAAGTTAGTACGGAGCCGGGCTCCCGATGTCCAGCAGGCAAGCCTCGGGATGCCGTCCTACTCCTCGAACAGCCCCAATCCAC
>QWHP01000508.1 GCA_021404985.1 Actinobacteria bacterium ATB1 | reverse complement strand
GGCCGGCACCGACTGGCGTGACGCCACCCCCTGCGCCACGTCGCCGAAGCCTTCCAGCAGACAGTCACAGCAGAAACCGAACTTGCCCAAGCCGTCGCCGCCGCACGCAACGCCGGCTACTCGTGGGCGCAGATCGGTGCTGTCCTGGGCATCTCCAAACAGAGCGCCCAGCAGCGATACGGCCCCAAGCACGCCGATACCGACGACGAGCGGTGAGGCTCTTCTCTTTGACCGCCTGATAGCCGACCCGAGCGGAACCGCCTGACCGTGGCGGAGTTCACGTCAGGCACCGAACACGACAACGGCTTCGGGTTCCTCAACGGCGGGATCATCACAACCGTTCTCGACTGCCACTCGGCCGCCGTCGTCATGTGGGAGGCCGCCCGACGGGGCTGGGCCGCAGACCCGGGTGCGCCCGTACCGTTCATCACCGCCGGGATCGACATACGGTTCCTGAGGCCGACACCGCTCGCCGAGCCCGTCGAGCTCCGAGCTTCACCGCGCAGCCTCTCCGAGGACGAGATCGTCGTAGATGCCGAGCTGGATGCCGGCGGCAAGACACGGGCGACCGCCACTGCCACCTGGCTGCGCTTCCACCCACGGTAGATGATTCCATCTCGAAGCGACTGCGGCCCGAATGCCTCCACACACGCAAGTCGTGGGCCGGAGCGTCGGACAGTCGGGTGAGTAGGCGCCGGCCTGATGCCTCAGCTCTCCCCGGAACGCCCCTGCAGATGGCTCACGACCTGGCGCACATACTCCGGGAAACCGTCGAGGACCTCACCGATCGCATCCGCCACGAGAAAGAGGTCGATGTCGACATACCTGTGGACGAGGACGTTGCGCAACCCTGCCGACGCCGCCAGGCGCGCGGCGAGGTCGCTGTCGATGACGCCTGCCTCCCCCGCGGCAAGGAACGAGGCGCGGCCCGTATCGGGTGCCCTGCCGAGCAGCGACACCGCGAGGTGGGCGTTGACATCAACAGCAAGGTCGACCACGACCTGCAAGAGACGCTCGGCGGCAGCCCGCGTGAGCGGCTCGCGGGTGAGCTGCTCTGCGCTCACACCCCGCAGGGCCTCGAGTTCGGAGAGGGTCTCCGCAATCAGACGCAAGCGCTCGGCGACCACGTCGAGGTCGGGTCGACTTGGAGTCATCCGGCGAGCACATCCAAGGCCATCCGGCGCATCCACGCCGTGTCTCGCCGCTCTGCCATCGCCGCCATCTGCGCGCGAGCGAACCCACCATGCTCGTCTTCGTACAAGGGGATCCCGACAAGAGCCTCGGCCCGCAGGACCGGTGAGGCCGCGTCTATCACGGCGAGATCGATCCTGTCACAGCCGGTCAAGGCGGCGAGATCGTCGAGAAACCCGAGGACCTCGGGCTCCGCGGCGAAGCTGACGGCCACGTCCAGATCCGACGGCTCCTCCTCGTCGGCACGTACGGCACTCCCGAAGACCCCGAGCAGCCGCACACGCCGACGCTCACAGATCTCGTCGAGAGTGCCGTCCAGCGCGGCCGCCTCCAAGCGTGCCAGCGCCACGCGCACATCCGCCGAATCGTCAAGCACGCAACAGATGCTAGAACCACCCCGTCGACGACCGCACCCAACCGGTCCCGCAACGAGATCTGAGTCCTGTTCGGTCTTGCGGCGACCTCCCGGAACCTGACATGTTCGTAAAGGTCTGGTCAGGGCCCGGGCGAACCTCTACGAATCCGGCCGCTGCGAAATCTCCGTCGAAGGCCGATGCCTCGCGGATACGGCGGGTGCGCATCACTGCGAAGCTGGTCGCATCGACGAATGAATACTCCCTCTCGTCGTGCCTGCGCAGCCAGCGCCACGCGTCCTGTTCCACCGTCTCGTCGACGAGCAGGGCCGTCCCGTGGCGGCTCTTGTCACGATATGGCCATATTCCGACGTGCCCGCGTATGAGCGCTGGATGCCGGATAGGCGCTGGCCCACAGACCTGCAAGGCTACTTTACAATCTCGGAGCTGCCGCGAGGGGCCTACTCCCTTTGGGCGCAGTCGACGGGCAAAGGGACCTTCAGTATCCAGTATCGTGCGAGCACCCTGGACGCTCTGGGAGATC
>QWHP01000507.1 GCA_021404985.1 Actinobacteria bacterium ATB1 | reverse complement strand
CGCGACCGTGGTGCCGTCGACGCGGACCTCGGCCTCGAACTGCTGTCCACTCCGGGCCGCCTCGAGCCCGGCCTGCGCGTACAGATCGCGGCCGGACACGCCCCCGATACCTGCTGCGATGCCTTCTGCGATGTCGACTGCCCATCGCACCATCCCTGCGCTTGCGCCGAGGAGGAACGGATACCCGTCCGGTCCGGCACGGCCGACGTCGATCCCCCGGAGAGTCCGCGCATCACGGATCTCGGAGAGCATCTCCTCCCACGGGGCATCTTTCCAGATCTCCCGGTAGACGGAGTTCCCCGTGCCGGCTGGGACGACGAAGAGGGGCACGCCGGTACCGGCGAGTCCGGCCACGGTTGCCCGGACGGACCCGTCGCCTCCCACGCAGACCACGAGGTCCGCCCCCTCGAGCGCTGCGGCCTCCGTCATCTGATCGGGATCGCGGGGCAGCAGGACCTCGGAGGGGTGCGAACCCAGTATCTCCCGAACAGCGGTGACGGCGGCGGGCACGTCACCTCTTGCCCGGCCGTTGGCGAGAACGCGGATCAAGCGAGATCCTCGGCGAGCCGGCGTGCGGCCCGAGTCACGAGCGCCATGATCGTCATCTGAGGATTGACGGCCGTCGACGCAGGGATCATCGACGCGTCCATGACCCAGAGCCCGGGGACGTCGTGGGTCCTGCCCCACGGATCGACCACGGACCCAGACGGATCGACTCCCATCCGGCAGGTCGACATCGGGTGGTAGGCGGAGAGCTTCAGATCCCGCGGGCGCCAGCGTCCTCCTCTGATGAGCTGGATCTCCTCAGGCTTCCTGATCTCGTCGAGTCCGGGGAGCATGGGGAAGACCGTCTCCGCCCCGGCCGCGAGAAGGATCTCGGCCGACATCGCGATGCCTTCGACGAGTTTGTCGCGGTCGGCCTCGCCCACCGTGTAGGTCGCAATCGTCCTCTCGCCCCTACCTCGCCCCAGCACCCGGACGCGCCCGCTCGAGCTGTCGGAGATGATCGAGCCGATCGAGGCCATCTCGCCGTAGCGTGCCATGAGATCCTTCTGGGCACGTCCCGTTCCCGGTACTCCGCCCGCTGAGTACCCGATGCCGGGGGGAGGGAAGGTGGCTTCGAGCAGTATCCCGTCTCGGAGCCGCTCGTCGACGTGCCAGCTCTGCATGACCCCCTTCCACGGCGTCAGCTCGTGATCGAAGAGTGCCGTGACCCCGATTCCCGGATGGATGTGGAGGTTTCGCCCCACCATTCCCGAGGAGTTCGCCAGCCCGTTGGAGAGGAGGAGGGAGGGTGTGTGCAGGGCTCCTGCGGCGAGAACGACTGCCCTGGCCTCCACTCGAAGCTGCCGAGAAGGGCTTCGACCTCCGCCCTGCATCGTGGCCACGACCCCGGTCGCCCTTCCACCGTCGGTCAGTATTCGCCCGACGCGGGCACCCTCGAAGATGGACGCGCCGGCGGCGACGGCGCGAGGGAGGTAGGAGACGTGCATCGCCTGCTTGGCGTCGATCGGACAGCCGAAGCCGCACTGGCCGTGCCCGTGACACCCCCGGGCGTTGCGCTGGATGGGACCGCCCGACCAGCCGAGCTCGGCTGCTCCCAGCGCCATCGCAGTTCCGTTGTTGCCGAGGATGTCGTCTGCGACCGGAGTGACACCGATGATCTGCTCGACCTCCTCGAAGATCGGCCCCATCGTGTCGGGGTCGAGGCCCGGGAGTCCCTGGGCAGTCCAGTCTGCGAGCACCCATTCCGGCGTCCGGAAGCAGGTGCCCGAGTTGACGACTGTGGTCCCGCCCACAGCGCGCCCGATCGGGAGCGAGATCACGGGCCTGCCGAGCGTCGACGTGAGGCCGTTGTCGCGGTAGTAGGTGAGGAGCCGGTCGACTGGATCCCCCTGGAAATCCGAGCGCCTCGGACGTGGGCCCTCCTCCAGGATGGCGACGGACAACCCGGCCCCGGCGAGCACCGAGGCGGCCACTGCGCCACCGGCCCCCGAACCCACGATCACTACGTCCCCTTCGGTCTCATCCGGACATGCGATTGTCACGCCTTGCGTCACCCGCAGTGCTTTGCCTCGCCGCCGCCTGCGCG
>QWHP01000506.1 GCA_021404985.1 Actinobacteria bacterium ATB1 | reverse complement strand
GACGGCGTACTAACCGACTGCGTAGTCAACTTCGACAACCTTCATACGCTTCCGCGGGATCGATTCCGCCGCAAGGTCAGCGAACTCGCTGCACCACGACTCGCCGAGGCGTGTCGAAGACTCCGCGACGCGACGGGCTGCTGACTGACCACCATGCATGGGGTTCAACGGACATCCTGGCTCGAGGCGTTCAAACCGTCCGGTCTGAACTGTCCGCCGGGTTCGAAAGCCATCCCATGAGGAGCACATCGTTGTAAATGACATGGGCGAGCGACACGCGAAATGGCGACGACTCCCCCCTCTCTCGTCCCCACTCACATCGCCAAGTGGCCCGCACCAAACCGTCGCGGTGCTCACGAGGACCGTTCGTGGTTTCGTGTCCGGACTCGCGCCGACCCCCGTCGAGGACGGTGTCCCGACCTCCTGCGTCGTCATCTTCGACAACCTTCACACGCTTCCGCGGGATCGATTCCGCCGCAAGGCCACCGAGTTCGCTCCCCCACGACTCGCCGAGGCGTACAGAAGACTCCGCGACGCGACGGACTGCTGACCGACACCATGCCTCGCTGTGCCATTTCTCCGCGTGGCATGAGGAGAACATCTCATCGGTTCGTGACCGCGGACGAAGACCGCCCGTCCTCGATCGCGACCACGACGACTCGATCTGCTTCAGCGTCGTGGACATAGAGGACGAGCATCCATCTCCACACTCCGAGCAACGCTCTCAGCCCGGGCCGAACGTCCTCGAGGCTCCGACCGATCTCGGGGAAGTACTCCAGAGGCTCGAGCACCCGGCGGAGACGCCTTCTGGTGTTCGCGGGCAGCGAGTGGCTGACGATCAATGCGTCCAGTTGCTCCAAGGCGGGGCGCGCTATCTCGACCGTGGCCACGTCACAGACCGGCGAGAGGAATCGTGTCGCCCTCGTCCGCGGCCTGGATACCAACCTCGATGCGTTCCCATGCGCCGTCGATGCCGTCCAAGAGGCGCACGATGTTTGCGGCGTCGGGTTCGGATTCGTCGATCAGGCGTGAGAGCATCGCCCGTGCCAGAGTTCCCTCGTTGACATGCATGCGCTCGGCCATCGCGGCGAGCTTGGCGCCGGTTTCTCCGTCGAGCGTCACGTTGAGCCTCTTGGCTTCCACGCCGGCCACCCTACTACACGTATCCATACGAATCGTGCCGGAGACCTGCCGACGGAGACCGGCCTCAGCAGGCGACCACCTGCAGGCTCGGGTCGAGCCGGCGGAGGTCTTCGGGGTCCGATGTGACGACGCGGCCGTTCCCCCGTCGTGCGCAGACAACCACATGAGCGTCCACGATGTCGATCGTCTTGCACGCAGCAAGCAGCATGCCGACACTGGTCGCATCGACCCGGTCCAGCGGGACAACGTCGGTCGTCGGCTGACGGACCAACCGCGCGAGCCGCGCCTGACTGTCGGGACGGCGGATCGCCTGGGCGAGCGCGGTTGCGGGAACCGTCACTCGAGCGTCGGTCTCCGCAGCTCGTGCAAGCAGCACGATCACACGACGATCGTTGCGATCCAACGCGAACCCCGATCGGAGTGTGCGGGGATGACCGATCGCGTCCAGCCGCCGACGAGCGTTCCTCGACCCCGGCGTGTCACCGTCGCGCCTCCCTTCCAGGTGGACTGTGCAGGTCACTGTCCTCCGCACCGACCGACTGGTGACGTCACCGCGGTGTTCTCCCGTTCGGACGTGACGTCTTCCCGGTGGATTCCCCGTTCCGACAGGACTCACTGAATCAAGTCGAACTCGACCCCAAGGGCACGGTAGACGTTCGCGGCCCGGGCGTCCCTGCTCACAAGAGGGAGTCCGTGTTCGACCGACACAGCACCCACGAGTGCGTCGTACACCGACCCGCCGGCGAGACCGGTCGTTTCCGTATCCAAAAAGGCCCAGTGATGCGGGGCAACCGGATCGACGGCGCAGCCCGTCAGTTCGTCGAACAGGTCCGGAGGCAGATCGTTCAAATCCGATATGCCGATGCTGCCATGCCGGCGGTGGCGCTCCCAAATTCGCTCGGTTTCAAAGTGACGCCCTTGCGGGGTTTCCACTTCCTGGCCGCTGAACCAGTGT
>QWHP01000045.1 GCA_021404985.1 Actinobacteria bacterium ATB1 | reverse complement strand
ACAGGAGGGTGGTGGGACGGAGACTGCGGCGAACAGGGCACCCACGAGCGGTCCTGCGAGGTCCCGACCCCTGGCGCGCCAATTTGCACCCCACCTCAAGATCCACGCGCCAGACCCCCCACACGCCGACCCCTGGCGCGCCAATACGCACGCCCCAGGCAAATCCACGCGCCAAGGACTCGGAGCCGGGGCGAGCGGCGGGACCGGCGGGTCCCAAGCGGTCCCGGGCAGACCGTAGGTGGTCCGCAAACGGTCGGGCTGCTTCCCCCTGTGAAGCTGCCGATCAGGAGCGGCTCGACGAGATCGCCCGCGCGACGATGCCGCGCTGGATCTCGTTCGTGCCCTCCCAGATCTGGTACACCTTCGCGTCCCGGTACCACTTCTCGAGTGGATGGTCCCGCATGTAGCCGTGGCCTCCGAGGATCTGCAGCGCCTCCTGCGTGACCGAGACGGCAACGTCCCCCGCGAAGCACTTGGCCATCGAGCCCTCCCCACGGGAGAGCGGATGCCAAGTGTCGACCATCCATCCCGCCCGCCACAGGAGCAGTCGGGCGGCGTCCACCTGCATGGCCATGTCGGCCAGCTTGTGGGCGATTGCCTGATGGCGGACGATCGGCTCCCCGAAGCTCTCTCGTACACAGGCGTAGTCGAGCGCGTATTCGTACGCCGCACGGGCGAGTCCCACTGCCGTGGCGGCGTACGTCAACCGTGAGTACTGGAGAAGCATGAGAGGGTTGGCGCCTCCGAGCCCACCTCCGGAACCCGTGGAGCCCGTGGGGCCCGCGGGAACCCCGCCATCGTCGGAGCTCCCAGAACCTCCGAGGCGGCACTCCGCGGGAATGCGGCAGCCGTCGAGGACGACCTCGGCGGTGTGCGAGGCTCGCACCCCGAGCTTCTCCTCGACCTTTCCCATGTCGAGGCCCGGCGTCCCCTTCTCCACTATGAACGCCGCCATCCCCGGCCATCCTGCACCCGGTCGGTCGACTGCGAAGACGATGTGCACGTCGGCGATCCCGCCGTTCGTGATGAAGCACTTCGTTCCGTCGAGAACGTAGGTGTCCCCGTCCTTGGTGTACGTGGTACGCATCGCCGCGACATCCGATCCCCCCTGCGGCTCCGTGATGCAGACCGCCCCGAGCCGAACGGCGCTCTGGTCACAGAAGAGGGGGATGTATCTGCGGCGTTGTTCCTCGGTGCCCAGGGCGAGGATCGGGCCTGCAGCGTAGATCGACGACCCGATCGTCGTGGCTATCGCCGCGCAGCCCCATGCGAGCTCCTCCATGACGACGAAGTTGGTCAGCCCGACGAGCCCCCCGGGAACGCCACCACCCCCATAGGTCTCGGGCAGCCCGAAGCTCAGCAGGCCGACCTCGTTCGCCTTCTCGAGGACCGGCCAGGGCATCTCCCCCGACCTGTCGTAGCGCGCGGCGACCGGCCTGATCTCACGCCGGGCAAACTCTCGCGCGAACTCCCGCATCTCGTCCTGCTCACGGGTAAGGGAGAGATCGACCATCCTCTGCGCCATCGCCTCAGTCAGCCACGCCGGTTCGCGCAGCGCAGTGCAGCACCGCTCATTCGGACCATCCTCATGTCGCCGAACGGGGTCCCTGCAACTCTGTTGAGGACCAGTGCAACCGAGAGCTCACGCGAGGGGTCCGCCCACGCGCCTGACCCGCCGTAGCCCCAATGCCCGAATGCCTCCGGAACGATGCCCGCACTGGTGACGATGGAGTGATAGCCGAGCCTCCAGTGGAGAGGAGCGCCGACCACCAGATCAGGACGCCGGTTCTGGATCGCAGAGAGCATCGTCACGGTCTCGGGGGAGAGGATCCTGACGCCGTCAAGAGTGCCTCCGCAGGCAAGCGCCGCGTACAGTCGCGCGAGCGATCGAGCAGTGAACACGCCGTTGGCGCCTGGGATCTCGGCACCCAGAGCCTCCTGGGACCAGAGCACGTCGAGCACGCCGTCCGGCAACAAGGCATCCGCCAGGTGCTGTGTCGAGGGGCGCCGCATCAACCAGTCGGCGACCTTGTCCGAGCCGAGGAACGGGGAGATGCGTGTGAGCTGCGCGACTCGATGGTGCTCCGAAGGCGGCACTCCGATGTAGAGGCCGTCGAGCCCCAACGGCTCTGCGAGCTCGACCTGCACGAACTCGCCGATCGACTTGCCGGACACCCTCCGGACGATCTCGCCGACGAGCCAGCCGAACGTGATCCCCTGATATGCGTTCTTCGTACCCGGTCGGTATCTCGGCGCCTGTTCCGCGAGCGCCGCGACCATGTGTTCCCAGTCGAGCATGCGTGACGCGTGGTCGATCAGAGTCCGGAGCGGGTGAAGACCGGACTCGTGACTGAGGAGCTGACGCAACGTGATCGCCTCCTTGCCGCCGGCCGCGAACTCGGGCCAGTAGGTGGCAACCGGCTCGTCGTAGTCGACGAGTCCCCTGTCGGCCAGCACGTGAAGGGCTGTCGACGTCACGCCCTTCGTGGTCGAGAACGAGAGCGCCATCGTGTCACGCTCCCAAGGTTCCCCTGCGGCGTTCCGGTCACCGCCCCAGACGTCGATGACGCATTCGCCTGCGTGGTACACGCAGACGGCCGCGCCTCCGACACGTTGCGCCCGTAGTTGCCGGCCCAGCTCCGCAGCCACGGGCGCGAAGTCCGGATGCACGAAACCGTCCACGACTCCTCCAACTCGTCTGCTCGGTGGACGCGGACCAGGAAACTACCCGACCCCGATACACAGCCTCTCCGTCAGATGCCGAACTCGAAGACGTGGAACAGGGTGGGCAGCACGGTTTCACCGGTCATCCTCAGGCCGGCCCCTTCGACCAGTCCGATGTACTCGTCGCGTGATCTCTCGCGGCCCCCCTCAGTGAGGGTGAGCATGAGTAGGTCGGCGGCCGTGACGAACACGTTCCCCTTGTGCTCACCGATCGGCTGTTCGACGATCATCGCGCGGCTGCCCGGATCCATGGCTTCCCGCAGGCGCCGGAGTATCCGGGTGCAGTCCTCGTCACGCCAGTCGTGGACCACCGCGAAGAGGGTATACAGGTCGTGGCCTCCCGGCACCGCCTCGAAGAAGTCGCCTCCCACGAACTCGGCTCTGTGACCCAGACCCGTCGACGCGAACAGCGCCGTCGCCTCTGCCTCGAGCTGGGGGAGGTCGAACACCGTGCCCCGCATACCCGGATGCCGCTGCAGGAGCGACACGAGGGTCGAGCCGGTTCCTCCCCCTACGTCACACACGCTCCGGTATCCGTCGAGGTCCATCGTCTGAGCGAAGATCAGGCTCTGCATCCTCGATCCGGCAGCCATGGCGTCGTTGAAGGCGGTGCCGGCCGCCGGTTCGGACTCGTTCACGAAGCTGAAGAAGTCGACTCCGTGGGCGCCGGTCGTCGCGTCACCTTCACCGCGAACACGGTCCGGAAGGTGATCGAGTATCTCCCACAACCAGGCGCTGCCGAGGAACTCGACCCAACCTCGCCAGCTCCCCTCATGGTCCGCTCTCAGGATGTCGCTTGCCGAGTTGTTGCGATACCGGCCGTCCTTGCCCCTGACGAAGAAGCCGCGGAGTGTCAGGAACCTGAGCAGACGTTCGACAGCGTCGGCGTCGGCGTCGCTGCGCTCTGCGATCTCTTGCGCAGTCAACGACCCCTTCGAGAGGAGGTCCGGCACACGGAGCTGAACCGCACAGTAGAGGGCTTTGTTGTCGAGCAGGCCGAATAGGCGCTCGAGGACGAGCCCGAAGGCCGGCGTCATCCGGTCGTGCGCGCGACCCACCTGGTATCTGAGTCCCATGGCGGTGCCGGCCAGCCATGCAGGTGGAACGGGCATCCCGTGGTCGTCAGTGCCGAACACCTTCACTCGCAACTCCTCCATCCGCTCGCCCCGCTTCCCCGACGGGTCCCGGGGTAAACCAACCCTACGAAAGCGGAGCTTCGTCTGCCCATTGCGGTTCGGCTTGCCCGGCCACCCGTGAACCTGCTGCACTTCGAGTCGGTTCGCGACTTCGGCGCACGGGGCAGCCGGGACCAAAACGAACAGGGACAAATGGGAACGGTGGAGCATGTCCGCCGTCCCACATCCGACGTGGGGCAGGCGGAGCGGTTCGGACTCCTCTTCGGCGCGCACAGAGAGCCGGTGCGGCGCTTCTTCGCGAGACGTGTTGCCTGCAGCCACGACGTCGACGACCTCACGGCCGATGTCTTCACGATCGCATGGCGTCGACTCGACACCGCACCGCTCGACACCGATGGTGTGCTCCCCTGGCTGTACGTCATCTCGCGGAACGTGTTGCGCAACTGGCAGCGTGCCGAGCAGAGCCGAAGACGAGCCACCGACGGGTACATCCAGCAATTTGCTGTCCCGTCGGAGGGTCACGAACCGGACTGCAGCTCGGTGATCCAGGCCTTCCGAGCCCTCTCGAACCGGGATCAGGAGCTGCTGAGGCTCTCGGTCTGGGAGGACCTGAGTGTTCCCGAGATGAGCGTCGTCCTCGGCCTCCCGAGGAGAGTGGTGAGCGTTCGACTTCACAGGGCCCGCAAGCGTCTCACGAAGACCACGAACAGGATCCGCAGGGCGGCCGGCGATGCCTAGGCGGCTCGAGACCCGTGAGGTGCTCGCGCACCTCGACCGAATGGACCCCGCGGGGCTCGATGACGCCGGCCGTGGCGGACTTCGGCCCCCTGGCGGACTTCGGCCCCGTGGCAGACCGAGGTCCTCGTGGAAGGCATCGTGTTTCGCCGCTGCGGCGGGGATCGTCGGACTCACCCTGCTGATCTCCACCATGTGGCTCCCGCGCGGAAACGACGCCGAGGACTTCTTCACGGGCGGCGCGCCATGGGATCCGACCACCTTGCCGGCACCGGGAGGGGGTAGCTGGGCCGGACCTATCGCCGCGTCCGGCAGATCGATCCTTGTCGGCGGAGGCGTCGACGGCGGAGGCACACCCGTCGTGTGGACGAGCGACGAGAGTGGCTGGTCCATGCACACATTGCCACTCGGAGAAGAGGAGACGTCCGGAGAAGTCATCGATGTCGAGGTGTCTCCCGACCTCGGCTACCTCGCCGTCGGGTCGGTTACGATTCCCGCGGACCGCCGCTCGGGAGAGATCTGGCATTCAGGAGACGGACGAGCGTGGCGAAGTCTCGGTCTCGAGGTCGAGAACGTCGCCACCCGAAGGGTCAACGCCGTGACCGCCCTCCCCGAAGGCGGCTTCGTGGCCGTTGGAACGGGGAGCGCATCGGGCGACATTTCTGCACGCGGGGTCCAGGACGGCATGTTCCCGATCGTCTGGCGTTCCGACGACGCGGCCCACTGGAACCCTGTGTTCGTAGGCCGTGAGCACGGGCCTCCAGGGACTCGGACCGCCTTCGACGACGTCGCTGTCCTCTCGAACGGGGACCTGCTCGCCATAGGCTGCTTCGGGAATTCGCATGGAGCCTCGTGGGTGAGTTCGGACAGGGGTACGACCTGGAAGCTCGTACCCGTCGAGTCTTCTCCGGAACTCGAACGCGTCGTGGCTCTCCAGGACGGGAGAGCGGTCGCGCTGCCCAGTCTTGCCGGACTGAAAGGGCGGCCCGCCGCACTTGTCTTCGAAGGTGCCTGGACCGAGATCCCAAGCTCAGTTCCGGAAGGAACTCGTTACTCGGCAATCGCATCCGCCCCGGATCCGGGCGTGGTGATCGGCTACACGAGGGGTGACCGTATCGGCATGTCCGTCATCGAGGAAGACCAATCAGCCTTCTCGGCGCAGGTCGAGACGGAGTGCGCAGCACCCTGCGCAGTCAACGGCCTCACGTTGCTGTCGAGTGCGCCGATCGGGGCGGGATCCGCCGGAGGTCGTGCGACGATATGGGGCGCACCTTGATCGGACGCTTCGTCAAGCGCCGTCCTTGGCCCCTGGCGGGGGTCACCCTCCTTGTTGTCGTGGTCTCCTGCGTCCTCGTCGCGACGGGCTTCGAGGGCGGAGAGTCCAACCGTCTCGACCGCAGGGTGTTCCTGAGTGAGGAGACCGGCACGAGAGTTGCGGTCGACCCGCGGGGGGACGACAACGCGACCATCGGTGAGGCCGCCGAAGCGGGAGCGCAAACCTCTGGACTACGGGAGGTGGTGGCTCTGTCCTGGGACGAGGTCCTCCTTCCTTCCCCCACTCCGAACTCCCGGGCGAACGCCGTTGTCAGGCTCGGGGACGGCAGCCTGCTGGCCGCGGGATGGACGAGCCCGGGAGGCCCGGAATACAGCGATGCGGCCGTGTGGACATCGGCAGATCCGACCCGATGGAGTTTCGTGAAGATCCCCGGCGGGGGCGGCGACGGGGCCCAGGGGATCAGGGCCCTGCACGTGATGCCCGACGAAGCCGTCGTCGCCGTGGGGCAACGTGGCATCGACATGGGCGCCTGGAGACGCGATCCGGATGGCGAGTGGCACAGCGTGGATCCAGGTCGCCGCGAGTGGTCGGAGGGACAACAGGCCTGGGACATCTGCCTGCAAGACAAGAGAGGGACGCTCGTCGCAGTCGGCTGGGACGCGAACCGAGCGTCCGCGTGGACCTCCCGTGATGGAGGGCAGACCTGGGTCGAGGCATCCGAGGGGCTCGAGGCCGGCAGGGGTGGACTTGCCGCAGCTCTGGGGGTTTCGTGCATGCGAGACGGCCGAATCGTCGCGGTGGGATTTGACGCTGCCGGCCAGCCCTCCGACGGTCTCTTCACTCTCAAGGCCGTTGCTTGGACCAGTGAGGACGCGGTCCACTGGGAACGCGTCGAGCCCGCAGGCAAGACACGGGGCACGGCCCTCTTCGATGTCGTCGAGGGAAACGACGGCAGGATCGTCGCAGTGGGTATGCACGCGGGCGATGCGCTGAACATAGAGCCCTCGGTCTGGACTTCCCCCGACGGCAAGGCTTGGGGTGCCACAGCGACTCTTCCGTCTCCCTACCTGCACGCCACGATGCTCACAGTCATCCCCCTGGCCGACCATCTGCTTGCCGCATCGCAGGGAGGTGTCTTCCCGAACGAGGGCGGACATCCGGCCCTCTACTCGACCTCCGCCTCGGACGCGTCCGTGTGGACCGAACTTCCGTTCGTCGCGCCCTCCACCAAGTCGATCTACATCGGCGACGCGCAAGATCTCGGCAACGGCGCGGTCCTGCTCACGGGCGGATACGGCCTCGTGTTCGAGGCCGGCCCCGGTGCGGTCTGGCTGGGCTGGCCCGGGTAGGGACAGCCCAGCCAGACCCACGGTCTCCCACAGTGGTCCGGAACCCAGCCCATCGCCTCGCAGGGCGCTGCAACCCAGTCCGCACTGTTACTGTCCGGACGGTCGACCGGATTTCACCCGGGCAGTGCCATTTCGGATCGTGCCCCGGTTGGCCCGATCACCGTCAGCCCAACAACTGCCTGGCGACGAGCGCCTCTGCGATCTGGACGCAGTTCAGGGCGGCGCCCTTGCGAAGGTTGTCCGACACGACGAAGAAGTCGATCGTGTTGTCGCTTGTCTCGTCGTCGCGAAGGCGGCCCACGTGACTGCCGTCGGTCCCTGCGACCTCGATGGGGGTCTTGTACTCCTCGATGTCCTTGGCGAGTACGACGCCCGGGGCTCCGCCCAGGATCCACATGGCGCGCTCTGCGGACATCTCCCCTGCGAACTCCGCGTTCACCGCAGCGGAGTGCCCACTCACGACCGGAACCCGGACGCATGTCGCCGACACGTGGAGGTCGGGCCGTTCGAGGATCTTGCGGCTCTCGTCGACGAGCTTGCGCTCCTCCTTCGTCTCGAGCGTCCCGTCCGTCACGAAGGAGTCGCACGCCGGAATGACGTTGAAGGCTATGGGACGGGGATAGGTGTCCTGCAGGCGCTGGGGCTCACCGAGCCCGCTGCGCCGCAATCCGGCGACATCGCCGCCAAGCGCACGGACCTCCGTAGCGAGTGCCTCGATGCCTGCCCGCCCCGTCCCGGATACCGCCTGAAAAGTCGTCACGACCACACGGCGCAGTCGGGCGTCCACGTCGAGAGGCTTCAGTACGGGCATGATGCCCATGGTGGTGCAGTTCGGATTGGCGACGATGCCCGTGTGCGCGTCGAGGGCGTGGGGGTTCACCTCGGCCACCACCAACGGGACGCTCTCCTCCATGCGCCACGCCGAGGAGTTGTCCACGACTACGGCCCCCTCGGAGACCGCAACAGGCGCCCACTCGCGGGAGATGGGGGATTCGACCTCCATGAGGACGAGGTCGATCCCTCCGAAACAGCCGGGTTCGAGCACGCGCACGGTGCTCTGGCCGCCACCCCACTCGATCATCCGCCCCTCAGAACGAGGCGAGGCGAAGAGCCTCAGCTCGCCCACCGGGAACTCGCGTTCTTCGAGGATCCTGAGCATCTCGCTCCCGACGACTCCGGTCGCGCCCACGACTGCGACGTTCAGAGCCCGGGAGCCCGCGTGCGCGCTCAACTCGGTGCAGCCTCTCCGAGGCGGAAGCTGTCGTGGACCGCGACGAGAGCGCGGTCGAGATCGGTCTCCTTGATGACGCAGGAGACCCTGATCGTGGATGTCGAGATCATCTCGATGTTCACACCGGCTCGGGCTAGCGCAGTGAACATCTGCGCAGCGACCCCGGGATGCGTCTTCATGCCTGCACCCACGAGGCTGACCTTGGCGATGTCGTGCTCGGTGTCGAATCCCTCCGCCCCGAGCTCGGCACAGGGGCTCTCGATCACGGGTTGTGCTGTCGGGAGATCACCCCTCGGCAACGTGAACGAGACATCGGTATGGCCGTGTGAGGACACGTTCTGGACGATCATGTCCACGTTGATCGCCTCGCCGGCGAGCGCGGTGAAGATCCGCGCGGCGACACCCGGGTGGTCAGGGACCGCCTTGATGGTCATCTTGGCCTCGGAGGCGTCGTGGGCCACTCCCGAGATGATCGCTTGTTCCATGAGCTCGGCCTCCTCGACGACCCAGGTTCCGGGAGCCTGGGTGAAGCTGGATCGGACGTGGATCGGCACGCCGTGATTGCGGGCATACTCGACGGATCGCACCTGCAGCACCTTGGCGCCGGACGCTGAGAGCTCGAGCATCTCCTCGTACGTGATCGCGTCGAGCTTGCGCGCCGAAGGAACAGACCGGGGATCGGCAGTGTAGACGCCGTCGACGTCGGTGTAGATCTCGCACACATCCGCCTCCAACGAGGCGGCCACCGCTACAGCGCTGGTGTCCGAGCCTCCCCGGCCGAGCGTGGTGATGTCGGAGGACGTGGAGACCCCCTGGAATCCGGCGACGGCCACGATCTTGCCTTCGGCCAACGCGGCCCGGATCCGCGAACCCTTGACCTCGAGGATCCGGGCCTTCCCGTGGATCGTGTCGGTCACGATCCCCGCCTGCGAGCCCGTGAAACTCACGGCCTCGTAGCCGAGGTCGATGAGAGCCATGCAGAGCAGGGCGATGGAGATGCGCTCACCGGCGGTGAGGAGCATGTCCATCTCCCTCGGGGATGGCTGGGCGGCCACTTGGTGCGCGAGGTCCAGCAAGTCGTCGGTAGTGGCCCCCATGGCGCTGACCACCACGACTACATCGCTGCCCGCCTTTCGGGTCGACACGACCCGCTCGGCGACCGCTCTGATCTTCTCCGGGTCGGCGACGGAGGTACCGCCGTACTTCTGGACGACTACGCCCACGGAGACTCCTGTGGTCGGGGTGTTGCAGGGGGTGTCACAGGGGCCGGGCTCCGGCCGTGAGCACCCTCGCACACGGTAGCCGCCGCCTCGGGAACCGGCTCAAGTGGATTCAGTAGGCGGAGGTCTTGCGCGGCGCCCGCTGGACCGGGAGCGGCTTCGAGGTGGGCGGGGGTATGACCGCCTGCGGTGGAACGGTCGTGGTCACCCCGGGGCCCGCAGGCTGGCCCGGTGTCGGGGAGGTCGGGGACTTCCCGGCGCCGATGCCCAGTTGCTGGCCCAGGGAGGCGATCATGGCCTGTTCGGTCGCCTTGAGGATCGGATACGGGTTGATCGACGGGGTTTCCCTCCCGAGAGGGTGGATCTCGAAGTGGAGGTGATCGGGTGTCGTCCGCGCGTTGCCGGTGTTCCCGCAGAATCCGACGTAGCCGCCCGACTCCACGCGCACGCCGTTGTCGACCCCGGGGTAGTAGGCGGAGAGGTGGGCGTAGTAGTACGCCGTGCCGGAGCCACCGATCAACCAGAGTGACTTGCCGCCCAACCCACGCTCACGGACGTCCTGGATGACACCTCCCTCGGAAGCTCGGAGGGGAGCGCCTCGCACGCAGAATATGTCGTTGCCCTGGTGGGGGTGTGGTGGTGGGCCTGCGCGGTAGTCGCCGAAGTCGTCGGAGTACGTGAACGGTGGCGTGACCGGGAAGACGAAGCCGTTGACCGCGATGGTCTGCTGGCTCGGGAGGCTCGAGAGGACTCCGACCATCTGGTTCAGCTTCGAGCCGAGCTGGTTCTGTGACTGCTCCATCTCGGCGATCTTCTGCCGTTGCTGCTTGCGCAGCGCCGCAAGCTGTTCCTGCTGCGTCTCGAGGGCGTTCTTCTGCTCGACGAGCTTCTCGATCTTCTCCTTGTCGCCTTTGTTGGCGTCACTCAGGAACTTCACCCGTGAGAGGAAGTCGCTCGGCGAGTCGGCCTCGAGGAGCACGCCGATGTAGGTGGTGTCGCCCTTGTAGGCGGCGATCGCGCGCTGGCGGACGCTGTCGCGATGCTCCTCGAGCCTGCGCAGGATGTCTTCGATGAGCTCGTTCACGTTCTCCACATCGAGGTCGAGCTCGTCGAGGACCTGTCGTGCAGCGGCCATCTCGGAGGCGAGTGCGTCCGCTTCGGCCTGCAGGGCGGCGAGCCTTGCCTGCTGCTGCTGCTGCAGGAGAAGCAGGTTGTCCTGGACGTTCGTGCTCGGCTGCGGTGTGCTCGTCGGGGGAGCGGGAGGCAGAGTCGTGGGTGTCGGAGCCGGCCCCGGCTGCGACGGCGGTGGCGTGGTGGGCGGCTGAGTGGTGGTCGTCGTCGTGGTCGTCGTCGTGGAGTCCGCCGGCTCCTCCTGCCCGGACGCCGCCACCGGTGCGAACCCGGCAACGAGAGCGAGGACGAAGAGGGCGAAAACAGCCCGCGCGCCGCGGCGCGGGCGCCTGTGTGACTCCTCGACCTGCCGGTTTCGTCCTACCACCCTTTCTCCCTCTTCACCTGTTCGGTCACCCAAAGTGATATCGGCTCAAGGCCTCATAGTTCTTTCGCCCTAGTCGAGGGTCATCTTCGGCCATCTCGACCGGTACGCGCGCACATCTGCCCGGTTCACGGACGGAGTCAGCTTCGACCGCGTGAAGTGGATGTCCCGC
>QWHP01000505.1 GCA_021404985.1 Actinobacteria bacterium ATB1 | reverse complement strand
GGTAGAGCTGCCCGATGTCGGCGTGGTCACGTTCACGGACCCCGAATCCGGACGGCGCTTCACGCTCGACACGTCGAGCAGGAAGCTTCGCGAGCGCTTCGCCAACCGGGCCGAAGCACATGCGGGGAAGGTCGCGGACGCAATCAGGGCTGCGCGGGCCGACCATATGCTCGTGACGACGGGCGAGGACTGGCTCACGCAGCTGATGAATCAGATCGAAGCAAGAAGGAGAAGACGTTGGGCTTCGCCGATCCGATAATGCTCCTCGGCCTGATCGCCGTCCCGGTCGTGGCGTTGGCGCTCTGGTTCGCCATGTCCCGCCGCAGCCGCTCTGCGGTGCGGTTCGCCGCTGCAGATCTGCTCGATGGGATCGCACCGCGAGGCGGATGGCGCCGCTGGGTTCCCCCTGTCCTGCTGATCCTCGCCGTCGGCCTGGGTGCCCTCGCGATGGCACAGCCCGGAGTCAAGACGAAGCTCCCGCGCGAGCAGGCGACGCTGATCATGGCCCTCGACGTCTCGATATCCATGAAGGCGACGGACGTGGAACCCAACCGGTTCGGCGCGATGAAGTCGGCGGCGGAGGAAGCCCTGACGAACCTGCCGGAGGGTATGCGAGTGGGCGTGGTCTCCTTCGCAGGCTCCTCGCGACTCGTCGAGTGGCCGACCCGTGACCACCAAGTCGCGATCGACGCGATCCAGTCGCTCCGCCTCGAGAAAGGGACTGCTATCGGGGATGGAATCGTGACGAGCCTCGACGCCCTCGAGGAGGACGGGGCGGTCGAGAGCGCGGGTGACGCGTCCGCGATCCTGCTCATGTCCGACGGTGACAACCAGCTCGGCACACCCGTGGAGGAAGCCGCCGCTCGTGCGGCGGAGCTCGGGATACCCGTGTACTCGGTCGCCTTCGGCACCCAGTCGACCACGATCGACTTCGAAGGTACGCGGGTACCCGTCGTCGTCAACGAAGAGCAGCTCAGGGGGATCGCAGAGGCCACGGGCGGCGAGTACTTCCGGGCCCTGGACGGGGAGTCCCTCCAGAAGATCTTCGCCGAGGTGGGTTCACAGGTCGGCCTCGAGGAAACAGTCGTCGACCTCACCCTGTGGTTCGCGATCGCAGCCGCAGTGTTCCTCCTCGCAGGTATCGTGACGTCACTGGTGTGGTTCGGCCGCATCGCCTGACCCACCGCTCGGACGGGGCGCTTCGAAGAGCGAACCCGCGAACAGCGCAGCAAGGCGGCCTTCGCTACGCCCCAGCGAACGTGCAACTCGGTGAGCCTGTCGCCACCGGGGAGGTCTGCGAACGACCTGATCCTCAGACCGTGGACGTCGTCGGGGAAGTGGCGAACCTCGAACTCGTCAGGGACGACCGGAGGGATGCCTGCCTCCTCGAGGACTCGGGTCGGGTGCGGATAGAGAGCCACGATGCACTCGAGAGGACCACGGCTCCCGGGCGCAGGGCCGACTCGGCGTCCGGTGCGCTCAGATCCTGCATAGCCGTTGCCGTCGCAGCTCTCGCTTCGGACTCCGCCCTCTCGAGAGCCTCGGGGACGACGTCGTCCCCTGCGCCCGACGCCTCCAGCATGCGCCTCACACTCTGGATCGCCCACTCCCGAACCGCACGCCCGACGTCCCTCCTGAGCTGCGCGATTGCACGGCGCAGCTCATCTCGGGCAATTTCGACTTCCGGACAGTCGAGTGACATCGGGACAGTCTCACCTCACATGGTCATCGTCGCAACCGCCATCTTCGAACGGTTGATCCACAACGCCTACTGCGCAGACGCGTCGAGTCCGCTCTCCCCGCGACTCGTCGTCGACGCGCTGACTCGCGAAGGAGACCTCGAAGGGCCACTCCTCCTCTCCGTCCCCATGTTCCGGCTCATGCTTCCTGACATGGCCGAGGAGGAATGCCTGTCACGCCTGCGTGCCCAGGGCCGCATCGTCTTCGTGGACGGTGTCGCGCACGTGACGTTCCCGACTTGGACGTTCGCCGAGAGCTGAAACGGCCTCAGGAGAGCCGTCTCGCCGGTGGGGCACTGGCGCATTCGCGCCACTAGCGAGCGTGAGCGAGCCCAGGGAGTTCCCAAGGGGGTGCGGGCACCCCCTTGCCTGCG
>QWHP01000044.1 GCA_021404985.1 Actinobacteria bacterium ATB1 | reverse complement strand
CCCCTGCCTTGGCGGCGGGTTGCACGGTCGTGCTCAAGCCCGCACCGGACACGCCGTGGTCGGGCGCTGTCCTGGGGCAGGTGGTCGCGGAGGAGACCGAAATCCCGGCGGGGGTCCTGAATGTCGTCACCTCGTCGGACAAGACGATCGGGGAGGTGCTCTCGACCGACCCGAGGGTCGACCTCGTGAGCTTCACGGGCTCGACGGCGACGGGACGCCGCATCATGAGGGATGCGGCGGATACCGTCAAGCGCCTGTTTCTCGAGCTCGGTGGGAAGTCCGCCTCGATCGTCCTCGCGGATGCAGACCTCGAAGCGGCCTGTGCGGCCTGCGCGTTCCCGGTGACGGTCCATGCCGGGCAGGGTTGCGCGATCACGACGCGCGCCCTGATCCCGCGGGACCGCTTCGACGATGCCGTCGAGATCCTTCGCGACACACTGGCGTCGACGCCCTTCGGCGACCCCATGGACGAGGCTGTGCTCATGGGGCCGCTCGTGAGCGCCTCCCAGCTCGAGCGCGTCGACGGATTCGTCCGTCGTGCCGTCTCGAACGGAGCCCGCGCCGTCACCGGAGGGAAACGCCCTGTCGACATGCCCGAGAGGCTTGCCGGAGGCTTCTGGTACGAGCCGACCCTGCTCGTGGACGTCGGCCCTTCCGACGAGATCGCCCAGCAGGAGGTCTTCGGGCCCGTGCTGGTCGCGATGCCCTACGAGGACGACGACGACGCCGTCGCCATCGCGAACGACTCGATCTACGGCCTGTCGGGGGCAGTGTTCTCCTCCGACGTCGATCACGCAATCGCCGTCGCCCGGCGCATCCGCACCGGGTCCGTGTCGATCAACGGGGGGCAGATCTACGGGCCCGACGTGCCCTTCGGCGGATACCGCCAGAGTGGAATCGGCCGTGAGATGGGGGTTGCCGGCTTCGAGGAGTACCTCGAGTCGAAGGCGTTCGCCGAGCCGTCCACCTGAGCTCCGCGTCTCGGACCACAACCGCAGCACGGACGTGCAAGCAGCCGATCGATCTCGTAAACTGACCGCGTTCTAGAGATCGGACCTCCACCTGCGGGTCCGGCAGACCGGGGTAATCACACATGACTGACGCGCTGCCCGCGTCCAATGGCCGCGGGCCCCTCCACAGGCCGTCCGACGATGTACCGCGCCAGTATCCGTGGCCGGTGCCCTTCGGCTGGTACCAGGTCGCGTGGACCGACGAGCTCGCACCGGGTGAAGTCAAGCCCCTGCACTACTTCGGGCGGCACCTCGTCCTCTGGCGGGAGGAGACCGGTGAGGCGCGGCTCAACGACGCCTTCTGCCCACACCTCGGTGCGCACCTGGGTCACGGCGGCAAGGTGAGCGGCAGCCTTCTCGTCTGCCCCTTCCACGGCTGGGAGTTCGACGCCGAGGGGCGCAACTGCCGCATCCCCTACAGCGAGAAGGTGAACAAGACCGCCTCGACGCGTGCCTACCCCATGCGCGACGTCAACGGCCTCCTGATGGCCTGGTACCACCCCTTCGACGAGAAGCCGCTCTGGGAGATCCCCGCCCTGGACGAGTTCGCCGGCGATCCCGACTGGACCGAGCCCGTCGCACGTGACTTCGTCATCAAGGCGGCGTGGCAGGAGCTCGCCGAGAACAGCGTCGACTCGGCCCATTTCCACTTCGTGCACCACACGGACGTCGTGCCCGAGCTCGAGTCGTACGAGTACGGCTTCCCGACACAGCGCATGCGTTCGAAACAGCGCTTCCCCACGCCCCAGGGTGTGGTCGACGGCAGGATCGATGTCGACACCGTGGGGCCGGGATTCGGAGTGACACGGTTCTCGGGGATCGTCGACACCGCCCTGATGGGCTGCAACACACCGATCAACGCCCACACGTGCCACCTGCGCTTCACGTTCAGCGTGAAGAGGCTCGGTGACGACGCCGGTACGTCCACGGTCGGCCGCGCTTTCGTGAACGAGGTGACGAACCAGGTGATCGAGGACATTCCGATCTGGGAAAACAAGGCGTTCGTGCCTCGTCCCGCCCTTGCAGATACGGACGGCCCTTACATGAAGTTCCGCAAGTGGGCTTCGCAGTTCTACGCAGAGGGCGTCGACGACGGCGTCGACTACTTCGTGCCGCCGCCACCGGACCCGCGCAAGCCGATAGAGGTCGTCGAGCTCGGCCGGACTTCGGCCGCCCGGCACCGCTCTGTCTGACCTTCCCGCGGTCCCGGGGGACGTCAGGGAGATCAGAGGCCAGCTCTTCGCCATCGGGGTCAGGCCGTGGGGTGGTTACCCCTGCGGAAACGCGTGCACCGTGCGGTGATCGCCGACCCGCCCGCATGCAAGGCAGGCGTCTCGTCTGGCCGGCGATCATGACGAACCTCCCCGCTCCGATCGTTGATGAGATCGGCGGGCCGGGATGCGCGTTTCCGGGGAAACCCAGCTGGCGTCTCCGTCCGGACGCCTCTCTCGGTTCAGGCAGGGCTGGATCCGAGATCTCGCAGCGCGCGGGCGCGTCGGGCAAGCATCTCCTTCTCCAACGCTCGGCTCTCCTCGAAGGTGGCCTCGAGCCCGCGGCGCAGGACCTCCTTCGTGGCCTCCGCCGTCCCGGCAGGGACCGACGCGATCACCCCGGCGAGCTCTGTTGCGGCGGCATCGACGTCTGCGTCGGGAACGACCCGGTCGAGGAGCCCGAGCCTCGCGGCCTCGCCCGAGTCAACACTGCGTCCGGTGAGGAACAGGTCGAGCGCGCGGGACCAGCCGACCTGGCGCCAGAGCAGGTAGGACGATCCCCACTCGGGCGTGAGGCCGACCTTGCCGAGCCCGAACGTGAAGGACGCCGATACCCCACCTACGCGGAGGTCGCAGGCCATCGCCATCGTGGCGCCTCCCCCGTGAGCCGGACCGCACACGGCCGCAATGGTGGGCTTGGGGTAGAGGACGAACGCTTCGACGGGGAACTCACTTCGCTGCCGATCGAGACCGGAGCGGATCTCGTCCCGGTCGAGACCGGCGCTGAACGAGCCGCCGCTGCCGGCAAGCACGACCACGCGGATCGAGTCGTCCGCCGCCGCCTCGGCGAGCATGTCCGCCATGCGCCGGGCCATCGCCGACGTCATTGCGTTGCGTTTCTCGGGACGTGCCAGCCTGATCCATGCGGTGCCTGCCGACCGCTCGAACGTCACGTGGTCAGCCATCCGAGACCTCGGGGCCGATCGGGATGCCCGGGCAGGGCGTCATGAGCTCTTCACGCCTGCGTGTGCTGTGGCGCCTGGCGATCCCCTCCCATGCACGTATCCGCGTGTCGGTGCCGGCCGCCTCCTGGAGGCGCACATGGGAGTCGACATCGGTGGCCCAGACCGTGACGACCTCGAAGTCGGAGAACGCGACGGCGTACGCGCCTGTGAGGACGTGTCCGTAGTCGACCATCAGCGGAGCCCGCACCTCCAAGACGGCTGCGAGGTAGTCCTGTTGGGACCCCGGTTGCACCTCGCTGAGCTCGTGCACGAAGAGAGACCCCCGGACTCCGGCGCTTACCAGTTCACGAGTCGTCGGACATCCGGGCGTACCGACGAGGAGCCGGTCGAACCCCCCGCTCCTGAGCTCGAACGCGACCTGCCACCACTCCTCCAGCGCGGCGTTGGCAGGCCGCTCGAGGTTGAGACGCCCCACTGCCTCACGCCAGCCGTCCCAACCCCCGGGTATGTCCCAGATGTTCACGACCTGCGGCCAGCGGCCGGTGATGCCCATGGTTTGGAAGGTCCCCTGCAGCTCGAAGTTGACCTTCTCGTCGCCGGCCGCTGCGAGCGTGTGCTGCATGTAGGGCCAAGCCCCGAGCCCGACGATGTCGACGACCTCGTGCAGGTACAGGTCCGCCACCCCAGCCACCTAGATCGTGCGGACCTGGCTGTACGGCAGGTCCTTGTCGACTCTGGGCTCGGCCGGGAGCCCGAGCACGACCTCGCCGATCGTGTTCCTCTGGATCTCCTCCGTACCCCCGCCGAAGCGAACCTCGTACTGCCAGAGCAGCAGATCCTTCCAGTCGTCGCCGCCGACGGGAGCGTCCCCCCCGGCGACCGATCCGGGCCCGGAGATGGCCAGCCCCGCCTGCGCAGACGCCATGAGGTGCTCGCCCACCGCGAGCTTGAGCACGGAAGCCTCGGGGCCGGGTGCAACCCCGCGCCGGATGGCCGACTGGAGCCGCAACGTCAGGTAGCGGACAAGTTGCTCCCGAACGTACGTCCGGGCGATCTCCTGGCGCACGTTCGGGTCGCCGGCCGACCCTCGCCGCCCGGCGGTCTCCGCGAGCCTCTCGGTCAGGCGGCGATCGCGGATCCCGCTGATCGTGCTGCGTTCGTATCGCAGTGTGGTGTGGACGACCTTCCAGCCCTCGTTGGCCTCCCCGACGACGTTCCCCGCCGGTATGCGGACCTCGTCGAGGAAGACCTCGTTGAACTTCGCCGCTCCGGAGATCTGCCTGATTGGTCGTACTGTCACGCCGGGGCTGCGCATGTCGACGAGGAAGTAGGTGATGCCACGATGTTTGGGCCGCTCGGGGTCGGTCCGTGCGATCAGGATCCCCCAGTCGGCGACGTGGGCGAAGGAGTTCCAGACCTTCTGGCCGCTCACTACCCAGGAGTCACCGTCGGGCACAGCGCGTGTGGCGAGGTTGGCGAGGTCGGATCCCGCACCGGGCTCGCTGAAGAGCTGGCACCAGATCGCGTCACCGCTGACGATCGGGGGTATGTGGCGTGCCTTCTGTTCCCCGGTCCCGTGGGCGATGATCGTGGGCCCCACGAACCCGAGCGACGGGATGAGGGGTCCGAGCGTGACGCCGAAGTTCGCGACCTCCTGGTTCCAGATGAGACTCTCGGCAGGTGTGAGCCCCTGTCCGCCGAACTCGACCGGCCAGGTGAGACAGGCCCATCCGCTTGACTTCAGGGTTCGCTGCCATTCGCGGCAGCGGTCCAGGAAGACCGCGAACTCGCCGTCGTCGCTCGGCGATCCCTCGATCCCGGCCCACGCCTCGGGAGAGCCCGGCAGGGGGGCGTTCTCCTCCAGCCAGGCGCGCGCCTTGGCCCGGAACGCGGCTTCCTCGGGAGTGTCGTCGAAGTCCATGTCTTCTCTCCGCAACCAGCTCACGCCGGAATCGAGCCGGAATCGAGCCGCAACCCCCCGTCACGCTAGCGCCGTGGCCGCAGCGCCGGAAAAGCCGGGTCAAGGCACCGTGAACTGTGACACGAAGTCCCAGATGACGTCGTTCACGTCGATGTCGTACGTCTGGCCCCCCAGCGTCGGCGGCGGCAGGAACGGTTTGTGTCCGTACCAGAGGTGCCCGCCCCCCACGACCTCGAAGTAGACGACCGGGGCGTCGCATCCGGACCAGTCCCAGCGTTGGACGGTCGTCCCGTCCCCGGGGTCGATGTCGGGAAGGTCGACCACCGTCGCGCCGGGATCGCAGCCGTTCAGGTCGGCCCAGCGCGTAGCGGCCTCTCGCCCTTCGATGTGCGACACGAGCGGATCCTTGGTCCCGTTGAGCAGGGTGATCGGGATCGGCCGGCTCGGAGCGCACGGCCGGTCGGTTGGAAGGTACCCGACCACGGAGACGGCGGCGCCGAAGCGGTCTGCCAGGTCGCAGGAGACGACGTTCGTGTAGAAGGCACCATTCGACAGCCCGGCGATGTACACGCGGGCGGGGTCACCGCCGAAGTCGGCCACGACACGATCGACGACCTCGATGAGGAATCCCGGATCGTCCACGTTCGGGTTGGAGTCGAGCCAGCGCAGCCCCGTCGACTGCGGGTAGACCTCGATGTACGAGTGGGCATCTGCGTGGGCATCGGTCTCGCCGAAGAAGTCGACCATCCAGTGCCGCTCGAGGAAACCGTGCAGGTTGAGCAGCACTGGCAGGTCCGCGTCCCCTTCGCCCGCTGGGGGCACGTGGACGATCGCGAAGCGGCGCTGTCCGTTGTGGACGAAGCCCAGGTAGTGGTCGCCGGGGGTGCGACCGGCGTCGGCGACGGAGAGGGAGATCGAGACCGGCCGTGGAAACGGCCCGCCGGAGATCGCTACTGCCCGTACCTCTACCCTGCCGTCTGAGCTCCGCTTCAGTGGCGAGAGCACGAAGCCCTTCCAGTTCCCCTGCGGAGAGGTGACGTCGATCCGTCCCGTCGCCACGGGGAAGAGAGGTGGACGATTCACGTCGACCGCCAGGTGGGCCTCCGTCCCTGTGTTCGGACCCGTACCCGGGACAACCGCGTCGCCGCGAACCGAGGCAGGCCCCGTGTCGAACTGGTCGTCCGTCAGGGCGAGGCCACCGGAGAGGATCGTGCCCTTGAACCGCACGGTCGCGCCTCCGGTCACACTCACCTGTAGGTCGATCTCGTCATCGGCCGATGCAGCAGATCCCGGCGCAGCGGCGCCCAGAAGAAAAAGAGTCGCGACGACTGCCCACAGAACCCACGTCGCGATCCGAACCAATCCCACCGGCACCTCCCGTCACGAGGCTGCCCCGGCCCCCACGGTACAAGAATCCGACGCACCGGCAGGTATTCCTCCAACGAGAGCACCTGGATCGGCTCACAGGGACGAGTCGAGCGCGATGTCCACGAACGCACACGCTGCGGGCGAGAGCGGCACGTCGGACGAGGCGAAGAGAGCTGTGTGCCACGCGATCGCCGGCTCGAGAGGTTGCACCGAGGCCCCGAGCGCGGCGGCGGCGAGCGCCATCGACTCGGGCTGGAACGCGACTCCCGCACCCGCGAGGACCAGGGGCACGACGAGCTCGTGCGCGCCACACTCGACGGCTATGTTCGCGCTCGCTCCGGCAGCCTCCCAGAGGCGCCTGATCTGGGGCGCCGCCCCGCTCGGCGCGACAAGCGGAGCGTCGAGCACGTCCGTGACGGCCACGGGACCCGACTCGAAACCTCCGGGAGGACTGACGAGCCAGATCTCCTCGGTCCAGGACCGGATCACGCGCATCGAGTCGTTCAGAGGGAGCTGTGCGAAGCCGAGCTCGGCACGACCCCGGACGAGTCCGTCGATGATCGCGTCGGTCTCCTCCTCGGGCTCGATCCGCAGCGACACTCCGGGATAGCGGGTGCGGAACGTGCCAAGAACGGGACCGAGCGGACCTGCGGCGAATGCTGGCGCCACGATCATGTCGAGCCTCCCCCCGACAATGGCTACGACGGAGTCGACTGCGTCCTTTGCGATCCGGACGTCGTGGAGGATGCGCCGCCCGGCAGCGACGAACGCCTCCCCGGCTGCGGTCGCGCTGACCTCGCCGCGGCGACGCGCGAACAGCTCCGTTCCCAACTCACGCTCGAGGCTCCGGATGCCTTGGGAGAGTGCGGACTGGGTCACGTGCAGGGTCCGTGCCGCAGCGGTGAAGCTGCCCAGGTCTGCGATGGCGACGGCGTACTCGACTTGGCGAAGCTGCATAAGTACTGCTTATGGAGTTCCGCAGAAGCTTTCAAGTTCCTTCTCGCAGGGTTCGGGATCTCTGCCGGAGAACCGTCCCCCTCAGGCATGGCAGGCGGAACAGGGGCGCCGGGAGGGGTTCGAGACATGTCACCGCTTCAGTCAATCGCCGCAGAGCCGGCACTCGAACCAGCGCTTTCCACCACCGCACGACGACCCGGGCACCGTCTGGCCCGTCTGCTGTGTGTCCTGATGCTGGTGGGCGGGTTGGCTGTGGCAACCGTCCCGTCGGCCACAGCCGACCCGCCCCCGGCACGACCCATACCGAACTGGTTCGGGCGCGACCAGGTGCCGCACTACGTCGGGGTACCCCACACACCGAACCCTGCCGTGGGCACGACGCCGCCCCAGCATCCCTACATGGCCGACAACGGCGCCAACCTTATGCACGGAGACTCCTACGAGTCCGGCACGCACACGGCGAGCGGCCCGCTCGGCATCGACCCGAAGGTCAGGTCCTCGGCGTTTGCACCGATCGGCGGCCTGTGCGCGGCGATGACGTTCGACTCCCAGGGGCGCATCGTCACCGTCTGCGGATCGTTCCAGAACTTCACGCTGAGACTCCTCGACCCGGTCAGCCTCGGCCAGTACGCGGCCAAGACGCTCCCTCAGCGCTCTACGACGATCCAGGCCCTCCTGACACTGGACCTGAGCAAGATCTTCACCGACACCTCCGGGGGTGCCTACTTCTACCTCGACCACCTCGATCGCGCCGTTCTCGTGGACGCAGCCCAGAGGTTCCGTGTCATCCGGCTCGACGAGAGCGGACCGGGGCCTGTCTGGGTCGACGACACGGTCATACCCCTCGCCTCCCACCTGCAGGAACGGGACTGCTTCTCGTTCCCCGACAACCTGTTCCCGTCTGGCCGCTGCGACGCCATCACCACCGTCATGCCTGACTGGGACGGCTGGTACTGGTGGGTGTCGAGGCTCGGGATCATCGGGACGATCGACCCGACCACGGGTGAGGTCAGGACGATCGATCTCGGCGAGGAGATCCAGAACAGCATCGCGACTGCACCCGACGGCGTCTACATCCTGTCGGACCATGCGATGTACGGCTTCCGGCGGGCCCTCGACGGCACCCCAGAGGTCGTCTGGCGCGAGGAATACGAACGGGCGACGGCTCCGCGGCCTGGTCAGATCAACCTCGGGTCCGGCACCTCGCCGACCCTCATCGGGGACGACTACGTTGCGATCGCGGACGGGGACGACCCGATCAACGTGGTCTTCATGAACCGCCGGCCCGAGTTCGCGGGCGACAGGACTCTCTGTACGCATCCGGTCTTCACCGCAGGGCGCAGCGCCACCGACAACTCCTTGATCGGCTATGGGAACTCCGTTGTCGTGGAGAACAACTACGGATACCGGGATTTCCTGACCCTGCTCTTCGGAGGCGCCGTGGTGGGCGGTCTCGCAAAGGTCGACCTCGTGGACGACGGCGGGGGTCTGTTCCACTGCGAGACGGCTTGGACCAGCGCCGAACGATCCCCGTCCACGGTCCCCAAGCTGTCGACGTCGAACGGCCTCGTCTACGTCTATACGAAGAACCGGGGCCCCGGACTCGTCGACGCGTGGTACTTCACGGCGATCGACTGGCACACGGGCCAGACCGTCTACAAGGTCCTGACCGGCACAGGCTGGAACTACGACAACCTCTGGGCCCCGATGACGATCGGGCCGGACGGCACGGGCTACGCCGGGGTCTTCAACGGTCTCGTCTCCGTGTCCGACCAGCCTTGAGCACATCCCGGGGACCGTCCACGTGAACGCTCATATCCTGGGACCATCGCGCCGACCGGGATCTCCGCATGCCACAGAGTCGCGGGTCCTTCTTCAGGGCCGCCCAAGTCACGGGAACACCACCGTGGCCACTTGCCCTCCTACCCCGGGTTCTTCAGATACTCCCCGACGCGACCGTCGCCACCGACGCAGAGGGCCGCATCGTCACGGCCAACATCCCCTTCGAGACCCTCTTCGGCTATTCGATCCAGGAGCTCGTGGGACGGCCGGTCGAGATGCTCGTCCCGGAGTCACTGCGCGAAACCCACCGGGCGCACAGGGCGAACCTCGTTCCTTCCGAGGACATCTGGAGGCCCATGGGAGGGCCGATCACGTTCCCTGCCGTACGCAAGGACGGAACGCCCTTTCCGGCCGACATATCCCTCTTCTCGCTCGTGACGACCGGTGGCCGCGTCGTGATCGCGCAGGTTCACGACGCGACCAAGCGCGTCGAACACGAGTCGCGGCTCCTCGAGCTCGCGAGCACCGACTCGCTCACCGGCAAGCTCAACCGGGCGGCCCTCCTCGACCGCCTCGAACAGGCACTTAGGCGGCAGGCGCGCCACGGCAGCAGAGGCGCACTCCTCTACTTGGACATCGACGGCTTCAAGCACGTGAACGACCGCTTCGGTCACAGCGCAGGGGACGCCGTCCTCGTGTCGGTGGCGCAACGCCTTGGCGAGGTCATCCGGGACGTCGACTCCGCGGGTCGTGTCGGGGGGGACGAGTTCGCAATCGTCCTCGAGAAGATCGGAGGATGCGAGGAAGGCCGTCTGGTCGCTGAACGCCTGCTCGGCGCCTTGGGCAGGCCGAGTGAGGTGGACGGGATTCGCGAAGGTGCCCGGGTCAGTATCGGGATCGCCTGCTTCCCCGAGCACGGCAAGAGCGTGCAGGCGCTGATGTCCCACGCGGACGAAGCCATGTACAAGGCGAAGCTCGACGGCGGGGCAAGGGCCTGCACCTACGACGCCGGGCCGTCCGGCCGGGAGCGCTGTTAGGGTGCGGGTGGGAACCGGGGGGATAGAGGCCAGTGGTTCTCAGGGAGGCTCGTCATGAACCCGGCAGATCTCGCGCTGTTCCTCTTCGATCTCGCGGGCGAACGTCCGCTTCATCCACGCCGCGAGGTCCTTGCGCGAGTAGAACTCGCTGGCGGTGTAGACGAACGCCTGCAGCTCGTCGTGCAGGTCGATCGCGTTCTGGTAGCGATCGTCGGTGTCCTTGGCGAGCGCCTTGAGCACGATGCGCTCGAGCTCGTCGGGGATCTTCCGGTTGTACGTCGACGGCGGCAGGATCTCGACGTTGCGGACCTTCTCCAGGGTCGAGAAGTCGCTCTCGCCGACGAACAGCCGCTCGCCCGTGAGCATCTCGTACAGGCAGATGCCGGTGGAGAAGATGTCCGAGCGCCGGTCGATCGGCAGGCCGCGGACCTGCTCCGGCGACATGTAGCCGAACTTGCCCTTGAGGATGCCGGCCTGGGTCTTGGCGCTCTTGTCGGCGGCCTTGGCGATGCCGAAGTCGATCAGCTTGACCTCGCCCTCGAACGAGACGAGGACGTTCTGCGGGCTGACGTCGCGGTGGACCAGGCCGATCTCGCGGCCGCTCTGGTCGCGCTTGTTGTGCGCGTAGTCCAGGCCCTCGCACACCTTCATGATGACGAAGCACGCCTGGGCGATCGACATCGGCTCGCCCTGGGTGCGGCAGCGATCGAAGATCGCGCGCAGGTCGCGGCCGTGCACGTGCTCGAGCGCGATGTAGTAGGCGTTGTCGACGACGCCGAGGTCGAAGATCTGGGCGATGTTCGCGTGGCCGAGCTGGACGGCGATCTTCGCCTCGTCGATGAACATCTTGATGAAGTCGCGGTCCTCCGCGATGTTCGGCAAGATGCGCTTGACCGCGACGAGCCGCTCGAACCCTTCGACGCCGAAGGACTTGGCGCGGAACACCTCGGCCATGCCGCCGACGTTGATGCGCTCGAGCAGGTAGTACTTGCCGAAGGGGACCGGCTTCTTCACGACATCGTTTCCATCGCTACGATCGCGGGCAGCAACGGCGGCAACACGGATGAAGCCCCGTCCCGTCGGAACCTAACCCAAAGG
>QWHP01000043.1 GCA_021404985.1 Actinobacteria bacterium ATB1 | reverse complement strand
GCACTGAGGTCCCGTCGGGGGTGCCTGGTAGCTTCCCCCTCTGACATGACCCCAGGACCCCGTCTCCGCAGCGCTCTCGACACCAATTCCGACGCGTACAGGCGCAACCGCGCGGAGATGCTCGCCCGGCTCGACGAGATCGCCGACGCCCAACGCCAGGCCCTCGCCGGGGGCGGCGAGAAGTACGTCCGCCGTCACCGTGAACGCGGCAAGATGATGATCCGCGAGCGGATCGAGCTCCTCGTCGACCGTGACACGCCCTTCCTCGAGCTCTCACCTCTGGCCGCGTGGGGCTCTGAAGACCCCATCGGCGGGAACGCAGTGTACGGGATAGGGGTCGTCAGCGGTGTCGAGTGCATGATCGGCGGCAGCGACCCCACCGTGAAGGGTGGTGCGACCAATCCGCACGGCCTCAAGAAGGGTTTGCGCTCGCAGGAGATCGCGATCGAGAATCGCCTGCCGGTCATCGGGCTCACGGAGTCGGCAGGAGCCGATCTACCGCGCCAAGCCGACATCTTCGTCCCCGGAGGGGAGACCTTTCGCAACCTCACGCGGATGTCTGCGGCCGGTATCCCGACCATCTCCGTGGTGTTCGGTTCCTCGACGGCCGGGGGCGCGTACGTCCCCGGGATGAGCGACTACACCGTCTTCGTCAAGGAGCGCGCGAAGGTATTCCTCGGCGGTCCACCGCTGGTGAAGATGGCGATCGACGAGGACGCCGACGAAGAGGAGCTCGGCGGCGCCGAGATGCACGCCCGCATCTCGGGCCTCGCCGACTACCTCGCTGCAGACGAGACCGACGCGATACGGATGACCCGGGACATCATCGCCCACCTCGGCTGGACCAAGCTCGGTCCCGGTCCCACCGAGCCGTCCGATGCCCCCGAACACGACCCGGAGGAGCTCCTCGGCGTCGCATCCTCCGACGTGCGCGTGCCCTTCGACGTCCGCGAGGTCCTGGCCCGTGTGCTCGACGGAAGTCGCTTCGAGGAGTTCAAGGCGGCGTACGGGACGCAGCTCGTGTGCGGCTGGGGCTCGGTGTGCGGCTTCCCAGTGGGGGTCCTGGGCAACAACGGGATCCTGTTCTCCGAGGAGTCCCAGAAGGGAGCACAGTTCATCCAGCTCTCCAACCGGACCGACACTCCCCTCCTCTTCTTGCAGAACATCACGGGCTTCATGGTCGGGACGCGCTACGAGCAGGGTGGGATCATCAAGGACGGCGCGAAGCTGATCAACGCTGTGTCGAACTCCTCGGTACCCCACGTCACGATCATGGTGGGTGCCAGCTACGGGGCCGGGAACTACGGCATGTCCGGGCGTGCGTACAAGCCTCGATTCGTCTTCACGTGGCCGAACCACCGGATCGCGGTGATGGGCCCGAAGCAACTCGCCGGTGTCCTGTCGATCGTGCAGCGTCAGGCCGCCGAGCGGGCAGGGCGCGAGTTCGACGAGGAGGCTGACGCCGGCATGCGCGCCTTCGTCGAGACGCAGATCGAGCGGGAGTCGACCGCCCTCTTCGCGACCGGTCGCCAGTGGGACGACGGGATCATCGACCCGCGCGATACCCGCACCGTCGTCGGAATCGCGATGTCCGCGATCCACTCGGCCCCGGTGGAGGGCACGAAGAGCTTCGGCGTCTTCCGAATGTGAGCTGGAGGGGATTTGTCGAGAACAGAGATCCGGTCCCTACTCGTCGCCAACCGAGGCGAGATAGCGTGCCGCGTGATGCGGACAGCGCGCGAGCTCGGCATGCGGACCGTGGCCGTGTACGCGGATCCCGATGCTTCGGCACTGCACGTACGCGAAGCGGACGTTGCCGTTCGGCTTCCCGGGACGACACCGACCGAGACCTACCTCCGCCGGGAAGCCGTCGTGGAGGCTGCTCGACACTCCGGAGCCGATGCGGTGCACCCGGGCTATGGCTTCCTCGCAGAGGACCCCGTGTTCGCGTCGCTGTGCACCGAAGCCGGCCTTGTCTTCGTGGGACCTCCCCCGGACTCCATCTCAGCGATGGCCCTCAAGATCCGCGCCAAAGAGCTGGCCACGGAAGCGGGTGTCCCTCTCCTTCCCGGGGCGGAGGTCGACGGCGAAGATCCCGAAGCCTGGGTTCGGGCAGCGGACGGTGTCGGATATCCGCTGCTTGTGAAGGCGTCCGCCGGCGGTGGGGGACGCGGAATGCGAAGGGTCGACGGCCCGGACTCCCTTCCCGATGCAGTCGCTGCAGCCCGACGCGAGGCCGAGTCCGCATTCGGTGACGGAACGGTGTTCCTCGAGCGCCTCCTCGACCCCGTGCGTCACGTCGAGATCCAGGTGGTGGCGGACAAGCACGGCAACGTGATCCACCTCGGGGAACGCGAATGCTCGGTGCAGCGCCGTCATCAGAAGGTGATCGAGGAGGCCCCCTCGCCCGTGGTCACTCCCGAGCTGCGCAAGGCGATGGGCTCGGCAGCCTGTTCCCTTGGCGCTGCGATCGGCTACACGGGCGTGGGCACCGTCGAGTTCCTTCTCGATGCCACCGACGACGAGTCCTTCTACTTCCTGGAGATGAACACTCGGCTGCAGGTCGAACACCCGGTCACGGAGTCGATCACCGGCTTGGATCTCGTCCGGCTCCAGCTCGAGATCGCCATGGGGAACGAACTCGAGCTCAGCCAGGAGGATCTACGTCTCGACGGCCATGCGATCGAGGCCCGCATATACGCCGAGGACCCCTCCCAAGGGTGGTTGCCCTCGCCTGGCCGTGTCGAGCGCTGGCAGCGGGGTGCCACCTCCCCGATCCGTTGGGACACAGGGGTTGTGACGGGTTCGGACGTCCCGGCGGAGTTCGACCCGATGCTGGCGAAGGCGATCTCGCACGCTCCCCGCCGTCACGAGGCAGCGACGCGGCTCGCCCGAGCCCTGCGTGAGCTCAACGTCCACGGCATCACGACCAACGTCGGACAGCTCGTCGCCGTCCTCGAGGACCACCGCTTCCTCTCAGCGCAGCAGACGACGGGACTCCTCGAGGATGGCTCCCTCACAGGAACGCCCGATGCGGCAACGATCCGCCAGGCAGCCGCCGCGGCGGCACTCCACTCCGCTCTCGTCCGGCACGCGGGGAGCGCGTATCGCTTCGCCCCGGTCGGATGGCGCAACGTGCGGAGTGCACCCGGAACTGTGGCGTACGCGACAGAGCTCGGCGAGGCGAGCGTCGCGTACGTCTTCGACCGTGACGGCAACCCGTCTGTGACGGTCGACGGTGCTCCTCTCGAGGTGCGTCTCCTCGAGTACGACGAGACGCGGATCATCCTGGCGTTTGGGGGTCTGACCACCGTTCACGACCTCGCGACCTACGGGGACGTCGTGTTCGTGAACTCCCCGGCCGGACAGGTCCGTTTGCAGGAGGTCCCCCGCTTCGTCGACCACGGCGCCGGGGCTGCGGCGGCGGGACCTTCGGCCCCGGTACCCGGCCAGGTCGTGTCCGTCCTCGTCCGCTCCGGCGACCGCGTCCAGGCCGGTGACACACTCGTGGTCATGGAGGCGATGAAGATGGAGCACCGCATCGTCGCCTCCGAAGGCGCCATCGTCGCCGAAGTCCTCGTGGCCGAGGGTGACGCCGTCGACGCGCACCAGGTCCTCGTCCATTTCGAGGAGGCCGAGTGAGCGCGCCGATCCGGATCGCGAACTGCAGCGGCTTCTTCGGGGACCGGCTGTCCGCGGCCCGTGAACAGGTCGAAGGCGGACCGATCGATGTCCTCACGGGAGACTGGCTCGCCGAGTTGACGATGCTGATCCTCGCACGGCAGCGGATGAAGCGGCCCGAAGCCGGTTGGGCGCGGACGTTCCTCACGCAGATGGAAGAGGTCCTGGGCCGTTGCGTCCAGGACGGGATCAAGGTCGTCACCAACGCAGGCGGCCTCAATCCCGCGGGGCTCGCAGACGCCGTGCGGGAGCTCGCAGCCCTCCTGGAAGTGCCCTGCGAGGTGGCCCACGTCGAGGGTGACGACATCCATCCCCGTCTCGACGAGCTGCGCGAGGCGGGATGCACCTTCGAGAACCTCGACACGGGAGAGAGGCTCGAAGATCTCGGCGCCTTCCCGTTGACCGCGAACGCGTACTTGGGTGGCAGGGGGATCGCCGCCGCTCTCACGGCCGGCGCGGACGTCGTTGTCTGCGGCCGTGTGACTGATGCCGCCCTTGCAGTGGGTCCGGCAGCGTGGCACCACGACTGGCAATGGGATGACTGGAACGCCCTCGCCGGCGCGGTGGTCGCGGGTCACGTCATAGAATGCGGCGCACAGGCGACGGGAGGGAACTACTCGTTCTTTCTCGAGGTGCCTGGCCTGGAGCACCCGGGGTTCCCGATCGCCGAGATCGCAGCCGACGGCTCCTCCGTCATCACGAAGCATCCCGGGACCGGCGGTCTCGTGTCCGCCGGCACGGTCACGGCGCAACTCCTCTACGAGATCGGGGCCCCCGAGTACCACAACCCGGACGTAACCGCACGGTTCGACACGATCAGGCTCACCGAAGTGGGAGAGAATCGCGTGCGCATCGACGGCGTCGAGGGGACACCTCCTCCCGAGACGCTGAAGGTATGCATGAACTACCTCGGCGGTTTCCGCAACAGCATGACGTTCGTGCTCACCGGACTCGACCCGGAGTCGAAGGCGGAGCTCGCCGAGCGCACGATCTGGCAGGCCGTGCCCGGAGGAAGGGAGGCCTTCGACGAGATCGACGTGCAGTTCGTCCCCTCGGGGAGACCCGACCCGGAGAGCAACGATCTCGCGATCTCCACACTTCGGGTGACCGTCAAGTCCTCGGACGAGGCACGTGTCGGCCGGGCCTTCTCGGATGCGGTGATCCAGATGGCACTCGCCAGCTACCCGGGGTTCCTGACGACGTCGGTGCCCCAGTCTGCCCAGCCCTTCGGCGTCTACTGGCCGACGTTCGTGCCCCGGTCCGAGGTCCAGGAGACGGTCGTGATCGGCGAACGGCGCATCGAGGTCCCCGCGCCCGAGAAGGTGTCGTCCATCGACGGGAGGGACAAGCCGGAACAGGACGTGGCGTTCCCGGGCTCTTCGACCGCCGGCGGCCCGACCACCCGAGCCCCCCTCGGAGTCTTGGTCGGTGCGAGATCCGGGGACAAGGGCGGCAACGCCAACATCGGTGTCTGGACGCGTACCCCAGAAGCCTTCGCCTGGCTCGACAGCTTCCTCACGACAGAGCGGCTCCAGGAGCTCCTGCCCGAGACGCGGAGCCTGACCGTCGAACGGTACAGGCTGGCGAACATCCTGTCCTTGAACTTCGTCGTCCGCGGTCTGCTCGGACGGGGGGTGGCCGCGTCGACGCGCACCGACCCTCAAGCCAAGGGTCTCGGCGAATACCTGCGAGCGAAGGTCGTCGAGGTACCGGAGCACCTGATCGCCCCGTCCCCCGAGTAGTCCCACCGAAGGAGGCTTCACGATGCAGTTCACAGCCGAACACGAGCTCTTCCGCAAGACCGTTCGCGACTTCGTCGCGAACGAGATCGACCCCTACGTCGACCAGTGGGAGGCCGAGGGGGGGTTCCCCGCCCACGAGCTCTTCGCCAAGATGGGCGAGCTCGGCCTGCTCGGTCTCGAGTACGACCCCAGGTGGGGCGGGCAGGGTGCGGACCACAGCTACACGGCGGTCTTCGGGGAGGAGATCGGGAGGGCGGGAGCCAGCGGGGTCCCGATGGCGATCTCGGTCCAGACGGACATGGCCACTCCTGCTCTGCACCGCTTCGGCAGCGACGAGCTCCGCGAGAGGTACCTGCGTCCCGCGATCGCCGGCGAGATGGTCGCGGCGATCGCCGTCACGGAACCCGACGCCGGATCGGACGTCGCAGGGATCAGGACCCGCGCCGTCCGTGACGGGGACGAGTGGGTGATCTCGGGCACGAAGCTCTACATAACCAACGGGGTGCAGGCAGACTGGCTCTGCCTGCTCGCCCGCACCTCCGATGAGGGCGGATACCAGGGCATGAGCCAGATCCTCTTCCCGACAGACACCCCCGGCTTCTCCGTCAGCAGGAAGCTCGACAAGCTCGGCAACCGCTGCAGCGACACTGCGGAGCTCGCCTTCGACGAATGCCGCATCCCGGTTTCGAACACGATCGGCGAAGTGGGCCACGGGTTCCAGCAGCAGATGTGGCAGTTCCAGAACGAGCGCATGATCGCCGCCTATCAAGCGGTCGGTGCTATGGGTCGGGCCCTCGAGCTCACGAAGAACTACCTCAAGGAGCGCAAGGCCTTCGGCAGGCCGCTGATCGCAAACCAGTACATCGCATACCAGCTCGCCGAGCTCGCGGCCGAGCTCGATCTCCTCCGTCAGTACAACTACGCGTGCTGCGAGCGCCACATCGCCGGTGAGGACACGACGCGTTTCGCGACGATCGCCAAGCTCAAGGCCGGCCGTCTCCAGCGTCAGGTGGCCGACCTCTGCATCCAGTTCCACGGTGGGATCGGCTACATGGAAGAGACGTGGACGGCCCGCTTCTACAGGGACTCCCGCCTCCTGTCGATCGGTGGAGGCGCCGACGAGGTCATGCTGCGAGTCCTCTGTGCCTTGGACGGCTTCCAGGCGTGAGGCCTGCGCCCTGCTTCACCCGGGGATCGACTCGGTCCCGACGAGTGCGGGTTCCGCGAACACCACGAGGGCGCCATCGGCAGTGCAGCCCACCGGCCAGTTGCCCGAGAGCCAGAGGTCCAGGAGCGGCTGATAGGTCTGCGCCTTGCCGGTGATCACGGCGCTCACGGCGAATGTCAACGAGGCGTTGAGAGCCTCGTGCACGAGTTCGTAGGCGGCCGAGCGCTCCTCGTCGGAGAAGTGCCGCTCGACCCCCACGCAGAGTCGGTGCTCGAGGCTGTCCCAGACCAGCTCCGGGAGACGCATGGACAGCCATGTCCCGAGGACGTCGTCGAGGTCGTCCTGGACGCGACGCTCGAGCTGGAGCCTGAGTGGAAGTCCGTTGACGTCGCCGAACTTCATGCCGATCGCCCGGTTTGCATCGCTCAAGTGCGACGCCGTCACGTACTGGCGAACGCCGAGCCAGCCGAAGTTCTCTGGGGTGATCGAAGCGAGAACAGCCTGGGGCTCTCGCAGGGGGAAAGCGGTGCCGAGTGCGTAGAACTGCTCGAGCGCCTCGGTGATCGCGAGCCCGTTGCCAGGGGAGACGTTGTCCCAGAAGGCGAGCGCCCGGGCGATGCAGATGGAACCGGGGTCGGGCAAGCCCCTCTCGACACAGCGTCGTCTTATCGTGCGGACGGTGTCTGCTGGGAGGAGTAGCGGTGTTCTGGGCATGGCATGCGTGTTCGGCTGCGGAGTTCCCCAATCACACATCGACACGCAGGGGTGCGCCCTTGAAGGCCGCTCATGCAGAGTGTTCGACGAGGTCGACATCGTCGAGCACTTCGAGGATCGACGCGAGGGCGCAATCCTCGTCGTACAGGGACGGCTTGGCGAGTGACCCGTCAGAGATCTCGACCTCGTCGTCGAGGGACGCTACGAGGTCTATGAGGTCGTCCGTCTTCGCACCGGCGTCGATCTCGCCGTCGTCCCAGGTGACGACTATCCGTCGCCCGGACAGTCTGCCCTCGAGCGTGAAGCCCACTGCAGCCCCCTTGGGTCCGGATATGGGCCGAGGCCCCTCATCCCCGCTGATTCCGACTGCTGCCACGAAGGTCTTCGCTGAGACGATCGTAGAACGCCAGATCGGCCCGGTCCACGACCTCTGCGAAGGGGACAGGCCAGGGCTCGAGCTCGGCGCTTATGAAGCTGTCGACGTGGATGCCTTTGAACTCCTGCCACGTGTTGGATCCGTGCCTGACAAGGACGAGTTCTTCCGGATGACCGACCACGGGCGTGTACTCGGGGTGGTCCGCTATCCAGTGGGAATCGACGGCGTTCGGCACGTCCCTGAACGGTCGCTGGGCCCACAGTTCGCGGTCGAAGCAGAGCGACGGCCCGGCTTTGTGGCCTGGCCCCGTCCAGTACAGGTCACCCGTCCACGCCATGAGGACGAGGTAGCTGTCCCAGAGCACGAAGCCGGGGTGAGGTGTCCGCCCGAGCCAATCGAGCGCGATCTCGAGGAAGCGGGGTCGGTAGATGTCGTCGTCGTCCCACTTCTGGATGACGTCGCCCCTTGCGTTCTCGATGCCGAGGTTGAGCTTGGTCCCGAGCAACGTCGGTGGGACATGAACATGTGTGACGGCGGGATGTTCCCGAGCAAGCCCTCCGGCGACCCCGGGGTCGGGGGAGTCGTCGACGATCACGAGCTCACGCCGTCCCGGGTCGAGTGTCTGGCGCGACCAGTACTCGACGGCCTTGGGCACGAAGCGTTCCCGTCCCGCACCCGTCGGCATCACACAAGACACGAACGGCGCGGCAGTCATCCGTGGAGACTCCGTCGGGTCATCCGGTGGAGGGTACTGGGTACGTCCGGTACCGTTCGTGGCCTGCAAGCGGGAGTAGCCGAACTGGTACAGGCGCCCGACTTAAAATCGGGTACCCCTCGGGGTATGTGGGTTCGAGGCCCACCTCCCGCACTGACTATGACTTTCCTCCCCCGACCGTGTAGATCGTTTGGGAGACCATGGGGTATGCGGGATGGCACGACGATTCGTGTGGCGCGCGAGGCTGCGGATGGCCTGCGAGACCTCGCGAGAGATGACGGCAAATCGATCGGCAACGAGGTCGCGACCATCGTCAGGGCGGAACGCCAGCGCCGCCTCGGCCAGGCCTTGGCCCAACAGGAGCCCGACGACAACGACCGCGCCTGGCTGGATCTTGCGGGTGACACGGCTGGCGAGCGTGCACGCGGGTGAGCTCATCGAGGTCGACCTCGGCGTTCCCGCAGGGAGCGAACCTGGTCTCACCCGGCCGGCAATCGTCCTCACGACCGAGGGCTGCACTCGAAGCCCCCCTCGCACCTTCATGTCGCGCCGATCACGGACAACGTCACGCGACGGCTTCCAACCGAGATCCCCATCAAGGTCGGAAGCCTAGAGCGCCCGTCTGCCCCACGATGCCATCTGTGTCTCGTGCTACGGGTACGAGTACACCGGAGGAGAAACCCGATTCACGTGCCGCTTCGATCCCGAGCCGACGGCGCGGCGCGTGTTCTGGTTCCACCACCCAGCAACCCTCACTCGCGGACGACCAGGGCCGCCTGCGCCGTGCCCAGTTCGAGGCCATCACGAACCTGGAGCGGTCCTTGCGGGACAACCATCCGAGGGCACTGATCCAGATGGCGAGCGGGTCGGGCAAGACGTTCGCAGCCGCGAACATCAGCGAGCGCCTCATCCGCCATGCCGATGCCGTTCCAGGAAGTCTACGGTGCTCTTGGACCCACCGGGACGAGCCATACGTGCGTGGTCTAGCCATTCCTTCTAGAAGATCTCCATCCTGGAGGACCAACTTCTGCAGTTCACTCGCGCGGCTCGGAGCGCCCGCGCCGCGTGTACATCGACGCCTCATCGACAATCTCCTCCTCCCCCCGCCAGGTGCAATCGCCACCGAGATCAGGCTCACCCATCGACGTGCCTTCGGGTTCCGCCGACCCGAGTCCCTCATCTCCCTCACCGTCGCGCGAAGCCTCAAGTGGTCCCCAGAACGGGCGATAGGGTCGGCATGGAATCGCACGTCGGGAACTCTCCGCACCGCTGGCTCCAGGTGCTGCTCGCCTCGTTCGCGGTCGGCGTCCTCGGTGGCGGTATCTATGTCGTGACGAAGTCCTGGATACCGTTCTGTGTGCTGGTCGCCCTGAGCTCGATCGGGGTCGCCCTGGCGTTCGGCCTCCACCTCGACCTGCGGCTCCGGTTCCACGCGGTGATCGACCTCCGCACGGTTGCGCTCGTGTTCCTCGCGGGTGGGGTCGTGGGACAGGCGATCGCAGAGCTCGAGCGGCTCCTCCCGCACGTCACGAAGACCCATTGGATTCCGATCCTCCTGGTCGGGCCGATTGAGGAGACCGCCAAGCTCGCCGTCCCTCTCGCACTCTTCTTCTGGGGATCGAAGCGCTTCCGTGACCCACGGGTCGGGCTCGCTGCAGTTCTTGCCTCGGCGGCGGCATTCGGCGTCGCCGAGACGGCTCTCTACGCCTACCGCGCCGTGCACGACGAGAAGTCCCTCGCTGTGATCGTGGGGATCGGGGTCTTCAAGCCTCTGGTCGACCCGCTGATCCACATGTGCATCACCGGCATCTTCGGCGCGATCGCTTGGCGAACGTGGCACCGGCGCGGCCATTTCGTCGTCACCTGGGGAGTGCTGGGCTCGCTCCTCCTGGCCATGGGACTCCACGACCTCAACGACATCCAGGTGATCGTCGCCGGGCGCGCCGGACTGGTCGCAGAGGCGGGACTTCTCGTGCTCGTCTACATGATCTTCAAGTTCGCTGCCCGAGGGGACATACCCGAGGACGCCGTCGAGTCGGTGCCGCACTGGTGGCGCCCCACACATGCCCTCGCGGAGGCCGCTGCCACCGAGGCCTGAGCCACGGCAAGTTTCCACATGAGGACCACCATCGACGGTGCCGGGCGAGTTGTCATTCTCAAGCCCCTGCGGGACGCCTTGGACATCGGGGCGGGCCAAGAGGTCGAGCTCCAGGAGCGGGACGGCTGCATGGAGATTGCCTTCCCTCCGACACCCATGCACCTCACGAAACTAGGCAAGGGCCTCGCCGGAGTTCTGCAGCTGAGGTAGCGGTCTGGGGGCCGGAAGTGGCCCGTGACATGGGAGAACGCTGGGATGGGCGCGGAAGTGCCGTGTATCTATGCCGACGGCGGGGAGTGGTCAGGCGGCCGGTGCGGTGGCGGGTCGGAGCTCGCTGAACTCTCGTGGTTCGGCAACGTTCAGGGCGCTGAAGATGCGTGTCTGGGCGGTGGTGGTGGCGGTGCGGCGCTTGACGGTGCCGGCCGGGCCGGTGAAGGTGCCGAGGTGCATCTGGTCGAGTTGGTGGCGGAGGTTCCGCCAGGTGTCGCCGGTTCCGGTTTCAGCGACGCGGATGAGTAGCAGGGCGAGCCAGCACAGGACGACATGCGCGCGGATGCGGTGTTCAAGGCGGTGGAACAGGGGGCGCAGCTCGAGGGTGGACTTCATGTCGCGCCACCCGCGTTCGATTTCGAGGAGCTGCTTGTAGCCGAGCGCGATGTCTTCGACGGACAGGGTCGGATCCGCGCTGCGCAACAGGAATTTGCCGTCGAGGCGTTCTTCGGCGGTGACCGCGGAGCGGTCGATACGCAACAGCTCGGTGGGGGTGGTGCGCAGGAACCGGCGCAGCCCGGCGGGCAGGGATCCGGCGAGCTCGGCCCGCTTGGTCGCCGACAGCTTGTCGACGCCGTCGATGCGTCGATGGCGTCGGCGAGCTGAGCAAGCAGCTGGTCTCGCACGATCCGG
>QWHP01000504.1 GCA_021404985.1 Actinobacteria bacterium ATB1 | reverse complement strand
AGTACGGGACGACTGTCGAGCAGCTCGCTTCGATCGCGGTCGCTGCGCGCAAGAATGCGGGCTTGAATCCCGATGCCTACTACCGGGACCCCATCACGATCGACGACGTGCTCGAAAGCGACATGATCGCCGACCCCCTCACCAAGCTGCAGTGCTGCATCCGCTCAGACGGCGGCGGCGCCGTCGTCCTGACGAATGCCGAGCGCGCCAAGGACTGCGCCAGTGAGCCGATATGGGTCCTCGGCACCGGGGAGGCTGTGTCCCACACGACAATGAGCGAATGGCGCGACTTCACCGAATCCCCGGCGAAGTGGTCCGGGGAGCTGGCGTTCCGACGCGCCGGGCTCGATCCCGAGGACGTGGACATCGCCCAGCTCTACGACGCGTTCACCCCGATTCCTTCTCGTCGAGGGAACCAAGCAGCTCCGAGGCGAGTGCGGGGACCGGCAGGTACCGGACGCACGTGTGTGCGGGTGCAACGGAACGGGGGGATGGTTCAGCTCCGCAGCGACAGTGATCCTCGGCAGGGATTGAGCCGGGCGGCTGCGTGGCATCTGTGAACCTCGAAGCGTTCCGTGGCGAGCTGCGTCGCTGGCTCGAGGACAACGTCCCGGATGACCTGCGTGGGTTCACGCTCCGGAGGCGTTTGACTCCGGAACGTCTCGAATCCCTCCGTTCTTGGAACAGGCGTCTCGCCGACGCCCGCTGGGCGGCGATCGCGTGGCCCGTCGAGTACGGGGGCCGCGCGGCCGGTGTCCTCGAACAGCTCGTCCATGCCGAAGAGATGGACCGGGCGTCGGCACCCGGTCCGCTCAACCCGATCGGCCTGTCGAACATCGCGCCTGCGATCATGCAGTTCGGCACCGAGGCGCAGAAGGCCCGCTTCCTGGACCGCATGCTCCGCGGTGAGGACGTCTGGTGTCAGGGATTCTCCGAGCCCGAAGCGGGGTCCGATCTGGCCTCACTGCGCACGACTGCAGTACGTCACAGGAACGTGTTCGTCGTGAACGGGCAGAAGGTCTGGACGACGCTGGGGCCGCATGCGGACTGGTGCGAGCTGCTCGTCCGCACGGATCCGCACGCTCGGACGCGCCACAGGGGGATCTCCGCTCTTCTCGTGGACATGCACAGCGAGGGGGTGGAGGTACGCCCCCTCCGTACCCTGACCGGCGGTGAGGAGTTCTCCGAGGTCTTCCTCACGGATGTCGCCGTCCCGGTGGAGAACCTCCTCGGGGAGCTCGACGGTGGCTGGAAGGTCGCCATGACGACCCTCAGCTACGAACGAGCGGGTGTGGTCACCCTGACCTTGCGCATGCGCCGCCGCCTGGACAGGGTCTTCGAGGCGATCGCCGCTGCAGAACTTCCCGCGGCACAAGCTGCGGCCTTACGCCAGGAGGCAATGGGGTGCCTTGTCGACCAGCGCTGCCTCGACTACCTCGGCCGCCGGGCGATCGCTACAACCGCCGCCGGGCAAGACCCTGGGGCGCTCTCCCCTCTCGCGAAGCTCCGCTGGAGCCTCCTCGAGCAGCGTCTCGAGCGGGTCACGGCCCTGCTCGGTCCCTCGGCCCTCGAGGGCCTTTGGGCCGAGGAAGCCCTCCAGAGCCGTAGCGCGACGATCGCCGGGGGCACGACCGAGATCCAGAAGCTCGTCCTCGCGGACAGATTCCTCGGGCTGCCGCGTGAACCGTCACCCTGAGAGAACCCACGTGGGCGGATCCGGACATCCCTGCCGCAACTCAATCCGCCCACGTCGATTGGCTGGGGTCAGGAGGCGAGGCGGCGCGACCGGCTCCCGGCGCGGTCGCAGGCCGCGACGGCTGCTGTCGTGAGCTGCAGGAGTCGAAGGTCCCCGACGGGGGTGCCTGTCCCGCGGTTGCAGACCATCGCGACGGCGAGGCCGCGTGACGGGTCCGCCCAGCCACCAGATCCACCGAAGCCGAAGTGGCCGAAGGCGGTCGGGAGGTAGCCCCGCGTCGAGACGATGCCGTGGTAACCGAGACGCCACATCATCGGGAGCACGAGGATCCTGTCCCGGCGGGTCACTTGGACCTCTGCGACCTGGGACACGGTGTCAGGGGACAGCATCCGTACTCCGGCCGTGGTCCCCATCCCCGCGAGGATGCCGTACATGCGCGCCAACGACCGTGCCGTGACGAAGCCGTTGGCCGCAGGGATCGACGCATCCATGACCTCTTCGCCGAAGAGGATGTCCTCGACGCCCCGGGGGGCAAGGGCGTTGATCAGACGACGCGGGTTCACGGGAAACCGGATCAGCGAGAGGAACTTCCCGAAGACCTCGCCGGCTCGTCGCTCGATTCCTCGAAGCATCGGGGGCGCCACGTTCGTCGGGATGCCCATCGACGTCAGCGGCGACACCCGGTGCCGTTCCCCGGGTGGGCCTCCGTCGTCCGGAGCCGGCGCGGATCCGCCGGCCGGAGGGCGGGGCCGCCGGACCCATCGTCAGGCGCCGCCGGCGGCGAGGGGGACGGGCAGCCCGTCGAGGACGTCGTCGAGCAC
>QWHP01000042.1 GCA_021404985.1 Actinobacteria bacterium ATB1 | reverse complement strand
CGAGTGCCTGCGCGAAGGCCTCGTGGACGAGATGCTCGGGGAGGGAGAGGCGTTACCGGCGGCCTTGTCGTACGCGAAGGAACTCGCCTCCGGGCCGAGCGTGGCGATCGACCTTGCACGCCGCTTCGTTCACAAGGCGCTGACGTCCACCCTCGAGGAGATGCTCGACTACGAGGCAGTCGCCGCCACGATGTCCGCCCACACGTCCGACGCGCGAGAGGGCACCAGCGCGTTCGTCGAGAAGCGCAAGCCCGACTTCAAGGGCCGCTGAGGTCTCTGCCGGCAGACCTTGGCGCGCAGGCCTTTGGCGACGCCAGGGCCATGGCGCGCCAATCCGAACCCAGGCAACAAATCCACGCGCCAAACCCCGACCCCCACAAACCATGGCGCGCCAATCCGAACCCAGACAACAAATCCACGCGCCAAACCCGAGGCCGGTCGGAGAGCGGCTGACAGACCGCCTCCAGCCGGTGCCGGCTAGCCGGACTTGTCCGTATCCGCGTGCGTGCCCACTCGGAGCTTGCAGCCGCCGCGCTGGGGGTTCCGGTCGACGAGCTTCTCGATTGCCACGACGTCCTCGTAGCCCTCGGCCACGCCACGGGCGATGCCGAGGTGGAGGGAGCAGACGGTGTCGGGGTCGGCTTCGGCAGTCGATTCGAACGCGCACCTGCGAAGGACGATGTCGATCCCGCCCATTCGGGGACGGACCTCGGGGTCGAAGCCTTCCCTCGCCATCGCCTCCGTGATCCCCTCGACGACGCAGTCGCTGGAGTGACAGTCGCTTCTGGGGCGGTACTTCCTCCCAGCCCGATGTCCAACCTCCACGGGGTCGTCTCCGCTGCGGATGACCTCGGCGAGGAGATGGCTCAGTCGCTCGTACGGGCCCGTCACACCCCAACGGCTCTCGACGGACGGATCGACCGTGTAGACAGACCGTGGACGCCCCTTGCGCCCGCTCCGGACCCGGGCCCGCGAGACGAGTCCGGCGTCGACGAGCTTCGCGACGTGCTGGCGGATCGCGTTGTGGTTCAGGCCGAAGGCCGCCGTGAGCTCTGCGATCCCTATCCCCTCCTGCGCTCCTGCGATGCGCCGGAAGATCGCGTGGCGGGTCGGATGGCCGAGCGCACGAGCCTGAGGCTGGATCAGCTCCGGTTCGCACGCGTCGTCCATCCTCATCGCCTGGTGAAGACAATCCGCCAGTCGCCGCCCTCGAGCTCCTCGGCGTCGTGCGCGAACCCCTGTTCCCCGAGCACGCCTTCGAGGCGCACCGGCTCGAATGGGGCGTACACGACGAGCACCTCTCCCGGCCCCACTGCCCGGGCAGCCTCCATGATCGTGTCGAAGGGTTCGTGCCCCTCCGCGATGATCGGGCGCGCATCGACTCTTCGGGCCTTGGCGGTGATGTCGATGGCCCACTCCTGCGGTCCATCCTCGACGACCTCCCAGTCGAACTGGCCGGGACGTTCGGCTTCGAGCTGATAGCGCAGCGGCTTGGGATCGTGGTCGTTGACGAGCCTCAGCGTGCCGCCGAAATCGAGTGCGTCGAGGCGCGTGAAGATCTGTGGGTGGCGGTCCCGGGGTGGGATGGGGCGAACGTCGATGAGATCGTCTGGCATCAGCGGTTCTCCGGCAGCTCAGGCGACGGGGAGGGCGGGAGGCCGGCGGATCTCGTCCGCCCAGGTGAGAAGGTCCGCTCCCTCAGCGTTGCAGCGAACACGGGCGTCGAGAATGTCCTGGACCTCGGTGCCGTCGAGACGCTCGACCATGAGAGAAAGGCCGTCGCAGCCACTGACATGCGGCAGGATCCCGAGAACGAGGCTGACACCCTCGCGGGCGTCTTCGTCGCTCAGGCTTTCCTGGCCGGCAAGCTCGACGAGACGGTGCGCGGATGCTATGGCTCCGTCGTGGTCCGCATAGAGCGCCTCGACGTTCTCGCGGCCCATGATCTTGACGAGCGCCGGGTACATCGCCTCCTCCTCGTAGCGGAAGTGCGGGCCGGTCAGCCCGGCGATCGTGTCGAGGCACTTCCCGGCGTGCTCGGGAGACTTCTCCTGGAACGCTTCGGTGAGCTCGATCAAGGAGTCCCTGACGGCACGGTGCTCCTCACGGAAGATCTCGCTGAACTGGTCCGACAGATCGCTCATCTCTGCTCCCCTACCTGTTTCCGTTCCCTGTTCCCGTCCCTGCCCGCCCCAAGGACGAGCACGGATTGACCCGATCCCGATTGATACATATTATTTCTAGCTGTTGCTAGATTAATTTGCAAGCTACGCCCCCGCCCCGAGTAGCTTCAGGCCGTACGAACCCGTCCGGAGCCGGAGTGACGAACGCATCCACAGCCCCCGCAGCACCGCCGGTCGGTGCCCCCGGCCCCGGAGCAGTTGACGTCGTCCCTCCACCCTCGGTCCCGCTGTCTTTTCTCGCCGCCGCCGGCGCCGGCCTGGCGGGATTGGGACTCGCGGTCTGGTTCGCCGCTGACCACGTCGTGACGGCCCCGCGCTTCCCGGGCGTCGTGTCCGCCGTGCACGTGGGGGTGCTCGCGTTTCTCACCATGGCCGTGCTCGGCGCCCTGCACCAGTTCGCACCCGTAGTGGGACGCAGGCCGCTGCGCTCGGTGGCCGCAGCACGAGTCACGTTCGTCGCGCTGCTCGCCTGCGTCTGGCTGCTCCCGAACGGATTCGCCCACGGTCCCGAATGGCTCGTCCCCACTGCGGGACTCACCGGCCTCGTCGCCGTGTCGCTTGCAGCGTGGAACCTCTCGAGGCCTCTCTCCGCCGACGATGGCGGAATACCGGTCTTGGGGCTGCGTCTATCCGTCGCGTTCCTCCTGGCCACGGTGATCTTCGGCGTCGTCTACGCGTTCGACCGCCAGACCGGCTGGTTCCCCCTCCTCTCGAATCGGGTCCTCGCCCATGCGCATCTGGGTCTCCTCGGCTGGCTCGGACTCACCTACGTCTCCGTCGCCGAGAAGCTCTGGCCCATGTTCCTGCTCGCCCACAGACCCTCAGCAAGAACAGGGGCGATCGCGGTCGGGCTGATCGCCGCCGGTGTGAGCTTCCTGACCCCCGGACTCCTGCTCGCAATCCCGGTCCTCGCCTGGATGGGGAGTCTGCTCGTCGCAGCCGGTCTCGTGGCGCACCTCGTATCCCTCGCGTCGTGCGTCAAGCACCGACGCCGGCGCCTCGAGCTGCTGCATGCGTATCTCTTCACGTCGGCAGCGTTCCTCGTCACGGCGATGGCGATCGGGGCTGCGGCGGGTATCCTCGACGTCTCGCCCGCCATGCGGGGCAGGCTCGTGACCGCCGAGGTCGCGGCGCTCGTAGCCTGGCTCGGTCTTGCCGTTCTCGGGCACGCACACAAGATCGTCCCGTTCATCAGCTACACGGCGCTCCGCACCCGCGGGTACACGAAGACGGCCGACGGCAGACCACTGCTCTTCGGTGACCTCTTCGCACACGCTCCGGCTCGTGTCACCCTCGCGGTAGGCGGATTCGGCTTCACCGCCATCCTGACCGGGATCCTCGCCACGTCCGCCCAAATCGTCGCCATCGGCGGCGTCGCACTCACGGTCACGGCCACGATCGCGGTCGTCAACCTCGCCACAGGCCCGGGACACGCCGTCCGCGGCGCAGAACCGAACGTCAGGAGGGCAGAATGACTGCCGAGATGACCCAGAACGACCCCAGCCCGGCCAACGCCGTGGACCGTGCGTACGAAGCCCTGAAGGACGTTCTCGACCCGGAGCTCGGACTCGACGTCGTCGCCCTGGGACTCGTCTATGACGTTCGAGACACCGGAGACCGCGTAGAGGTGGACATGACCCTGACCACCCCGGGCTGCCCGGTCTCCGAGCAACTCCCCGCCGAAGCGGAAACCGCGGTCCGCGACGCCCTCCCCGGAAGGGAGATCACGGTCAACATCGTGTGGGACCCACCCTGGACTCCCGACCTCCTCTCCGAGGAAGCGATGGAAATCCTCGGCTTCCGCCCCTGAGAGGTAACCCGTCTGGAAGCCGCCGCACCCAGTGGGGCCCCCAACAGGGTCCGGGACGTGCAACGTCAGGCGCGCAGGAGCCTGGGAGTCGCCCTCGTCTTCACCCTTTCCGCCTCCGCGCTGGCTCCCTTCGCCGACCCGGCCGGTCCGTGGCTTCCCCTCCACCTCTTCCTCGTGGGCGGGCTGCTCAGCGCGATCTCGGGCGCGACCATCCTCTTGTCCGTCACGTGGTCGGCCGCACCCGCCCCGCCGGCGCTCATGGCGGGTACCCAGAGGTGGCTCCTCGCAGCCGGAGCCGTTGGCGTCGTTGCCGGACGTGAGCTCGACGTCGACCCACTGACCGTCTCCGGAGCAGTGGCTTCCGCTGCGGCACTGGGAATGCTCGGGCTCATCCTGTCGTCCGTGCGCAACGGAGCGGTGACGCGCCGCTTCCTTCCGGCGATCGACGGATACCTGATGGCTGTCGCATTCGGCCTCGTCGGCCTCCTGATCGGGGCGCTCCTCGCCGTCGGTGTCCCCGGCGAAGAGTGGGCCCGGCTGCGCGGGGCCCATTTCGTCCTCAACCTCTTCGGCCTCGTCGGCATCGTGATCGCGTCCACGCTTCCCTACTTCGCCGCGACCGAGGCCCGCGTCAAGATGTCCCAGCTTGCCACACCGGTCAGGATGCGAACTGCCGGGCTGGTGCTCGCCACGGGCACCGTTCTCGCCGTGGCGGGCAACTTAGGGGACCAGACCGCCCTCAGGGCGACGGGTCTCGGTGTCTACGCATGCGGGATCGTCGGTGTGCTGTTCCTCCTCCCGGGAGTCGGCAGACGCCAACTGGACTGGGCCGGGCCTCGCCTGATCCAGCTCGGGGCAGGGCTCTCGTGGTGGCTCGCATCGACCGTCCTCCTCGCAGTCACGTCGGTGACGGAGGTCGTCGCGCAGGCTCGCATCATCTCTGCCCTCGTGGTCGGAGGCTTCGCCCAGATCCTCGTCGCGTCTGTCGCCTACCTTGGCCCCGTGCTACGAGCCGGCGGGCACCGGCACCTCTCGGCGGGATTCGCCGTCACGAGGTCGTGGACGTCGCTCGTCGCAGCGAACGTCGCGGCCGCCGGCGCACTGGCAGGTTCCCGCCTCCTGCTGGCCGCCGGCCTCGCCGTCTGGTTCGTCGACCTCGCAGCGAGAGCCTTCCTTCTGGTGACGCGCCGCCTGCCGCAGGACTACGGTCCGGACCGAAGAGCCGGCGAGGGGTCAGGTGAGACGTGACTCGAGGACCTCGCGCAGGACAACGGCGTTGTTGTGTGGCTCGTCCTTGGCGCCGTAGACGAGCGTGACCCGGCCCTTCCGGCAGAGGTCGACGAGGTGGGCCACCTCCTCGACGTGGGACTCGAGCTCCCGGCGGTAGCGGGACCGGAACCCGTCCCAGCGCGCCGGGTCGTGACCGAACCAGCGCCGCAGTTCGTCGCTCGGAGCCAGATCCCGCAGCCACTCGTCGACGCGTGCCACGGACTTGGCGACTCCCCTGGGCCAGAGGCGGTCGACGGGGACGCGCAATCCGTCCCCAATCCGTCCCTTGGATCGGGAGGAACGTAGGCTCGGCGCAGCTCGAATGGTGCACTCATCATGCGCGGCGAGTATGGGTCCTTCAGCGTTTGAGCACAACAGCCGTCCCGTTGCCGCCGAGTCCGAGAGTCTGGGCGAGTCCGAGCTTGGCGTCCGGTACCTGGCGCGCTCCTGCCTGGCCACGAAGCTGCCAGGTGACCTCGCACACCTGGAACACACCCATCGCGGTCGTCGCCTCGCCGAAGCAGAGGAAGCCGCCGCTGGGGTTTATCGGCATCCTGCCCGTCGGAAGCGTCTCGCCTGCCTCGAGAAGGTGCTCGGCCTCACCCGGCTTGCACAGCCCCCATTCCTCGGGGAACGCGAGCTCGTAGTACACGGTGTTGTCCTGGAGCTCGACGAGGTCGAGGTCGCCGGGCTCTGCCCCGGCCTGGGCGAGTGCCTTCGAGACCGCCATGGCCGCTTCACTGTGGTGCGCCATGCCCGTGGGAACGATGCCTGCGAGACCCCTGGGCAGCCCGTCGTCGAAGCGGGCCGTGGCCACGGCACTGCCGGCAATCCAGACTGGATCCCCGCCGATCCTTCGCGCTGCATCGGCAGAGCAGATGATCGCCGCAGCGGCGCCGTCGCTGACAGGACAGATCTCGTACAGGCGCAGCGGATCGCTCACCAGGGCAGAACCGAGGACGTCCTCGACGGTGAACTCCTGACGGAACCTTGCGTTCTCGTTGTGCCTGCCGACTTCGTGGGCCTTCACGGCGACGCGCGCGAGCTGTTCCTCGGTCGTCCCGAGCTCGTCCATGCGGCGCCGGCAGAGGAGCGCCCAGAAGGCCGGTCCCGGCATGCCGACGCACCTCTGGCGTAGGTATTCGGGGTCGGTCTCCTCCTCGACACCCGAGGTCTGGATGAATCCCTTGGGCATCTTCTCGCCTCCGACGACGAGAACGACGTCGTGCATGCCACCGGCAACCAAGGCATGGCCGACGTTGAACGCGTTGCCCCCTGCGGCGCAGCCGGCGGACATGTTGTAGACGGGGATCCCGGTGGAACCCATGTCCTCGACGACGTCGTTGCCGTTCAGGCCCCAGCCCTTGCCGCCGGAGAACCGCGAGCTCGCCGCGGCGACGGCCTCGACGTCCCGCCAGCCGATAGCGGCGTCGGCGAGGGCTGCCTCCACCGCGACGCGGCAGAGCTCCGTCACCGAGGTCTCGGGAAACTTCCCCCAGGCGTGCATCCCGACGCCCATGACTGCGACGTCACGCATCGCGACCCTCCTCGGCCGGCCGGAACTTCCAGCTCACCAGCTCTGTCCCGTCTTCGTCATGAGCGATGGGACCGATCACGATCTCGATCCGAGCGCCGGCCACGAGTGACTCGGGGCCGGCCACGTCCATCCTGCCGACGACCCGGAGCCCGTCGTCGAGATCGACGACACCGAGCGCGTAGGGCTCGTAGGGCTCGTCGTACCGAGCGGGAGGGGGTGGCGGGTAGTTCTGAACCGAGTAGCTCCACAGCGTTCCCGCCGGACCGAAGGCTGCATCGGACATGTCGGACCGGTCGCAGGCGGGGTTGTGGCAGAGACCGGACTTGGGGAAGTAGCCGGTCCCGCAGGTCCCGCACCGGCTGCCGAGGAGGCGTGCCGTCCCGCCGTCTTCGGAGAAGAGACCCTCGACCGCCGGGGCCTGTCCTTGGGTCATCGTGCCACACCTGCCTCCCTCACTGCGCGGATCATCTCTGGTAGGACCTCGAGGCAGTCGCCGACGATTCCGTACTTGGCGTAGCGGAAGATCGCAGCGTCGGGGTCGGTGTTGATCGCGACGATCGTCTTCGCCGCCGAGCACCCCGCCATGTGCTGGGTTGCACCCGAGATGCCGGCCGCCACGTAGAGGGCTGGCCGGGTGATCCTCCCGGTGAGCCCGACCTGATGGGCGGAATCCGTCCAGCCTTCGTCGACGATCGGCCGGGATGCCCCGGCCATGCCCCCGAGGGTCTCCGCGAGCTCCTCGACGAGTTTGAAGTTCTCAGGGGAACCGAGACCCCGGCCCCCCGCGACGATGATCTCGGCGTCCTCGAGACGCGGGCCCTCGCTCCGGGCCTGCTCGACGATCCGGACGCGCTCCTCCACACCCGCGACGTCGATGTCCACGTCCTCGACGGGGGGTGCCTGTGCCGGCGTCTCCACAGGCTCGGGCAGGACCGCGTTCGCGAGGAGTGCCACGACGCACGTGCGCTCCGGATCGGGTGCGTACACGGCCCGGGTGTCACCCCCGTAAGCCGCCGCCGTCACCAAGAACCCACCCGATTCGGCAAGCTCGACGTCGGTGCAGTTCATGACGACTGCGGCGTCGATCCGGCCCGCAACACGGGGAACCACGAATCGCGTCCCGAAGTGCTGGTTGAAGACGATCAGCGCTGCAGGCCTGGAGGCCGAGTACCTGGCGACCGCCTCCACCACGGCATCCGGGCCGGGGGACTCGAGGCGCGCATCCCCGAACGTGTCCACGACGGTCACGCCGTGCGACCGAGCGGTCTCGACGAGGTCCTCCGGCGCAGGGCCCAGCACGAGCCATCGAAGCTCGGTGCCGCTCTCGGCGGCAACCCTGCGTCCGAGGGTGAGAGCGGCCGCAGTCTCCTCGGCGACGTCGTCCCCCGCACCCTGCCAGGTGCAGACGACCACTGGTGCGCTCATCACGGCCTCCCTTGGAGAACGCGGTCCCCGACGAGGGCCTCGACGAGACGCGTCGCCTGCGCGGCCGGCCCGTCCCCCTCGATGAGGACACATTCGCCCTTGACCGTGGGCACGTACTGGCGGACGAGGCGCACCCGGGGTGCCAGGTCCGCGCCCTCGGAGATGCTGTCAGGCTCGACGACCTCGGGGTTCACGCGGCGGGCCGCCATCCGCATCGGCATGGTCGGATAGCGGGGCTCGCCGAGCTCGTTGCTGATCGTCACGACAGCGGGCAGGGCGGCCTCGGCGGTCTCGTCGCCGTCGGGCGTCACGGTGGTGACCATGACCGACGCGCGCTCCGTGATCTCGACCGCTCGGGCCACCGCCACGACGGGCATGCCGAGCATCTCACCGAGCAGTGCCGGTACGACCCCCTGGTCGTCATCGGATGCCTGCCTCCCGCAAAGGACGAGGTCGGCACCCCCGCTCGTCCGGATCCAGGCCCCGAGGAGGGATGCGATCACGTGGCAGTCGGGCTCGTCCTCGGGAGGTCTGATCTCGTGGACGTCGTCGACACCCAGCGCCACGGCATGACGCAAGAGTGTGGTGAGGTCGTCTCCCACCGAGACGACCGAGACCGTGCACTCGGTTCCGCCCTCGCGGATCCGCAGCGCCGCCTCGATCGCCTGCTCGTCGTAGGCGTTCATGAGCCTCGGGATCGTTGTCTGCGTGAGCGTCTTGCCGTCCTCGCCGACCACGAGACCGCCCGAGAGCGCGTAGGCGCCGACGGCGTCGGGGTCGAGGACCTCCTTGACACATACGACTATCCGCATGGGAAGCATGCTACCACTTGCCATTAAGTCCTCACCATTTGGTAGTGACCTGCTCGCCGCCGGAATGCCTCACCATTTGGTAGTAGGGTATCACCATATGGCAGTCTTGGCTCCTACGAGACCAGGCAGGAGGGTTACCCAATGCTGCTCGAGGGCAAGACGGCGATCGTGACCGGCGCGGGTCGGGGCTTGGGTCGCTCCCACGCCTTGGCGCTCGCCGCCCACGGCGCGAGAGTCGTGGTCAACGACCTCGGTGCCGACGTCAGCGGCGAGGGACGCGGCACCATCGCCGAAGAAGTAGTTGCCGAGATCAAGGAGGCCGGCGGCGAGGCGGTTCCACACGTGGGCTCGTGCGCGGACTTCGCGGAGGCCGAGGTGCTGATCCGCCAGGCGATCGACACGTACGGGGGCCTCGACATCCTCGTGAACAACGCGGGCAACCTTCGGGACCGGACGATCTTCAACATGACCGAGGACGAGTGGGACTCGGTGATCCACGTCCACCTCAAGGGCCACTTCGCCCCGACTCGACACGCCTGCACGTACTGGCGGGAAGAGGCCAAGGCCGGACGCCCCCGGGCGGGCCGGATCATCTCGACCACCTCCCAGACCGGCCTCTTCGGGAACCCGGGCCAGGCCAACTACGCGGCCGCCAAGGCCGGCATCGCCGGCATGAGCCAGGTGATCGCCATGGAGATGGCCAGGTACGGGGTAACGTCGAACTGCATCGCCCCCGCCGCCCGCACGCGCATGAGCGAGAGCCTGATCGGTCCCGCTCCCGAGGGCTTCGACCCGATGTCCCCCGACAACGTGAGCCCGATGGTCGTCTGGCTCGCCTCGGAAGACGCCCACTGGGTCACGGGACAGGTGTTCCACATGATGGGTGGCCGCTGCGACCGGCTCGAGGGATGGCGGATCGTCGACACACGCACGAGGACGGGACGCCAGTGGGAAGCGGAGGAGATGGCGGACGCAGTCCGCGCCCTCTACGGTGTGTTCCCGGGAGGCATCGCCGGAGCGCTCGGTGCCGAGGAAGCCGTGGCCGCGACTGGCATCGGGCAGGCCAGGCTGAACAAGACTGCCAACCCCTGAGCACAGGAGTAGTCACATGGTGAAGGACCCGCTGCGCACGAAGCTCTGCGACATGCTCGGGATCGATTACCCGGTGATCGCGTTCACGCACTGCAAGGACGTCGCCGTTGCCGTGATCAACGCGGGCGGCTTTGCCGTCCTCGGTGAGGCGATGCACACACCCGAGGACATCGCCGCCGACATCGCCTGGATCCGAGACCGCGTCGAGGGCCGCAAGTTCGGCATCGACCTCGTCCTACCGGCCTCCGTGCCGCCCGCCGGCTCGGTCGATGAGCTCATGGCGGACATCCCGGAGAGCCACATCGCGTTCGCCCGGCAGATCAAGGAGAAGTACGACGTACCGGACCCAAAGGGGCCTGTCGACCTCCACACCTGGGGAGGTCTGAACCAGGAGCTCGCCCGGGCACAGCTCGACGTCCTCCTCGACGAAGAGGTCCCCGTCATCGCCTCGGGCCTGGGCAGCCCCGTGTTCATCCTCGACGCGGCGCACGAACGAGACATGCTCGTGTTCGGCCTCGTCGGCAAGGCGAGGCAGGCCAAGCGCCAGATCGAGGCAGGCGTGGACGCGATCATCGCCCAGGGCTACGACGCTGCCGGCCACACGGGTTCGGTCGGGACGTTCTCGATCGTGCCCGAGGTCGCGGCGATGGCCGGTGACACTCCCGTGATCGCCGCCGGCGGCGTCACGACGGGCCGCCACCTCGCAGCGGCCCTCTGCCTGGGTGCCTCCGGTGTGTGGTCGGGAACCCAGTGGCTCGTCTCCCGGGAATCCGACGTGGACATGATCATCAAGGAGAGACTCCTCGGCGCGACTGTCGAGGACACGTCCTACAGCCGGTCCATCTCGGGCATGACGATGCGCGTCCTGCGCTGTCCGTGGACCGAGGAGTGGTCCAAGCCCGAGGCGCCGGGGATCCTCCCCGCTCCGTATCAGATGCTCCTGAGCGCCGACTACATCCAGGGAAGCAACGACTCGCGGCGTGAGGACCTCATGACCGAGGCCGCAGGCCAGGGTGTGGGGCTCGTGACTTCCATGAAACCTGCCCGTCAGATACTGTTCGACATGGTGGAGGAGGCACTCGACACCCTCGAAGGGCTGGTCGGTGAGATCTCCTGAAATGCCTGAGGAGGTTGCCACCGAATGCTGTCGGCACGTCCTGGCTTCGACCCGACCATGGCCGGGAAGCGCGCCGAGTGTGACGGTGGCAGGGGCGTCCCCGGAACCCAGCTCGCCGGACGCGAGGAGTTCGCCGGGACGCTGACGGGGGTCTTCGTAGACCACGGGGA
>QWHP01000041.1 GCA_021404985.1 Actinobacteria bacterium ATB1 | reverse complement strand
CGAGGAGGGACCAGGCCAAACCCTTTCATGGCATCACGTCGATGCCCGGCAGGCGGTCAGACCCGGTACGACAGAGGGGTCCCTGCCTGGGGCCAGCCTGCTGCGACGAGCTTCCCGGTCCCCGAGAGCGTGATGTAGGCGGTCCGCTCATCGGCGGTGCCCGGGGCCCCCCAACAGATGTTCGTGACGAGTGCGTCCGGGAACGGCACGTGCTCGATCACGTTGCCGTCGGGGGCGATGCGTGTGATTCCGCCCTCCACGAGAGTCGCCACGGAGATCGTGCCGTCCTTCTCCACTCCGAGGGAGTCGAACATGCGAAGTCCTGTGGGACCACCGACGTAGGCACCGAGCATTGGCTGGTCCGGCAGGAGGACCTCGGCGACCCCCGGTTCTCTCACGTTCCAGCCGAGCAGCCTGCAGGCATACGTCTGGGCGACGTAGACCTTCGCTCCGTCCGGAGAGAGCCCCACCCCGTTGGGACCGTCGAGGGGATAGATGACCTCGCGGATCTCCGACCCGTCGGGCTTCGCCCAATAGAGGCCGCCATGGTCCCTGTCGCGCTCGCGGGACTTGCCGAAGTCCGTGAACCAGAAGCCGCCCGTCGTGTCGAAGACGATGTCGTTCGGTCCCTTCAGCAGATTCCCGTCGCATTCCGTGTAGAGCACGTCGACTTCACCGTTCTGGAGGTCGACACGCTCTATGCGGCCACCCGACCAGTCCGACGGCTGATTGCCGGGGACGAGCTGCCCGAAGCGCTCGTGCCACTCGAAGCCCCCGTTGTTGCACACGTACACGGCACCATCCGGTCCGACCGCGGCTCCGTTGGGTCCCCCTCCGCATTCGGCGACGATCTCCGTGGAACCGTCCGGGCGGACACGTGTGAGAGTCCCCCGAGCGATCTCGACGAGGAGCACGGAACCGTCTTCGCAGGCAATCGGACCCTCAGGAAACGCCAGTCCGGATACGACCTCTCTGTATTGCACCACGTAATGCTCCTCGACCTCTGCACGTGGGCGGATTCAAGTACCTCTGAGGTGTCTGGATCCACCCAGGTCGCCCGGGGCCCCCCGTAGACAACCCGCACGGGATTCAGCCGAGACCGTAGGACACGAGAAGGCCTCGTGCCAGGAGCCCCGAACCCGAGGCGAAGGCGGCGCCGGACTCGGCGGCACCTGACTCCGGATCGTACGACGCGCACGCGAGCCCGATCCCCCCGTCGAAGGCGGCTTCCTCGGCGAGATTCCTGGCCGCGACCGAGCTTTGATGCCCTGCCGGCCATGCAAGCAGCCTGTCGGCGAGCGCCACCGTCGACGCACCCTTCGTGCCCGGCAGACGCCGACCGGGGTACTTGCCGTCCATGTGCGCCGCACTGCCCGGGGAACACAGCTCCTCGACCGTGCGGATCCACACGCTCTCCAGTTTCGGATCGAGCACGCCGAGGCGCGGCAGGCTCAACACGCCGGCGACGGGATCGTCCCACGTGTACGCCTGATCGCGTTCTCCCAGGGCGCCCACCAGCCAGCCGTCCCGGACGAAACTGTCATGCCAGAGGGACCGCAACATCTGCACGGCCCGCGTCTGCTCGATCAGGCGACGATCCCTCAGCACCTGATACGCGGCCACGGCCATGGCATTGGGGACGGCGAGGAAGAGCCCCGGCGGCTCCTCGCCCGACGGTGTCAGCTCGGTACGGAACAGACCCGTCCCCGGTTCGTGCCACTGGGGCATCGTCTCCCCGACCGCGGCCAGAGCATCCTGGACCTCGGGTTCCTCGAACACATCCTCACCGGCAAGTCTCGAGTACGCCTGGACGCCCAGGACGACATCTGCGGCCTGGTCGAGCGTGAAACCCGCCTCGACGGCACCGCCCGCTATGTCGAGTGTGTTCGTGCCTACGTTGTCGCGCACGAGACGGCACGCAGTGAGAAGCCCCGGGCGTGCCACCTCGGGTGCTGAGATCGCGAGCGCGGGAAGCGCCCAACGGAACCACTCCCGCGCACGAAACAGGCCCGCAAGGTCATAGCGGGGAGACCGCGACGTCACCGGGATCCATTCGCCAGTGTCGATCGCCCTCCCGATGGTCCCCACACGACAGAACCAGAGGTTGTCGGCCGTGCGGCGGCTCGAACCCGCCGGCATGACCGGAGCCGAGAGCGCGGGATCGCGCACCGATCGCCTGAGGGACGGGGCGAAGCCGACGGCGCCGTCGGTCGTCGCCCCGACTGTCACGTGAACGGGGCCCTGCGCGTCGAGCACCACCTCGATGGGGCCTCCGGTGTCGTGGCGCATGTCGCTCGCAGGATCGTGTTCCACACCGTCGACCGATAGCCGTGCGACGCCGCCGTGCGGGGCCAGAGCGAAGGCCCCTATGGGGACGCCCGACACGGGCTCGAAGGCGAGGACTCGGCGCCATGCATCCCACGTCAACGTCGGTGTCGAGGCGATCCAACGGGCGGTCAGAGCATGCCTGATCGCACCGCCGAAGTGGACACCGATCCGCAGTGTGGTGCCCTCGATCGTGAAGCCCCTCCGATGCTGGCGCATGCTCAGGCCAGTCCCCGGCCCCCGCGCCCCGATCAGGACGTCGCCTCCGCCCGCCAACCTCACGAGACCTCGCTGGGACTCCGAGATCAGGACCAACTCCGGTATCTGAACGCCGTCGCGGCTCTTGCTCGATCCGGGCAGGAACACCCAATCGTTGCCGTCCGGTCGCCCCCACCACGGGACGGCCGGTGCCGGAGGAGGCAGCTCAGCGTTCACGCCCCGACCACCTCCAGGAGTCGGGCGAGATCCTCTTCGTCGTTCCACGCGTGCACCGACGCCCGGACGCCTCCGGCCCGGGGAGCCGCGACCACGACCCCGTGTCTTCGAGCCGTCTCTGCGACGTGCGTCGGGTCGCCCCGCGTCCGGAACGCGACGATGCACGACTCGATGTCCTCATCCGAGGAGAGTAGGCCGAGCCCGGTACCCCGGAGTCCGCGCGCCAGCTCTGCCGCGAGGCCGCGCGCCCGCTCCCAGACCGCCTCCATCCCCACCGACTGGAGCAACCCGAGCGCCGCTCCGTATGCGGAGAGGGACACAACGTCCGGGGTGCCACCCTCGTGCAGCCTGGCGGCGTCATCCGGGTTCCACGCGAGGTTCCCGTAGTCGCCTCGATGACGGACGGAGTTCCACCCGGGCTCCAGAGGACGGAGCCGCACCTCCCGGCCCGAATCGCTCTTGCCTGCCACGTAGAGGAAGCCCGCACCACCGGGGGCCCCCACCCACTTGTGGGAACCGGCAGCAGCAAAATCCACCGGAGACCGCCCGACGTCGAAGGGCCGGACACCGAAACCCTGGACGACATCGGCACAGAGGAACGCCCCCGCTGCGTGGGCCAGGCGGCCGAGCTCGACGAGGTCCAGTGTGAACCCAGTCTCGTAATGCACCCACGAGACCGCAACCACGACGGGTTCCCGACCCGCAGCAATCGCTTCGGCGAAGGCGTCCAACGGCCATTCGGGCCGTCCCTCCGTTCGAACCGACTCCACGACATCCACGATCACGCCGATATCGCGAAGCGCCAGCCACGGATAGAGGACGCTCGGGAACGTACCTCCCTGCACAACGACCCGGTCCCCTTCACCGAGCCCCAGACCTCCGGAAACCCAGCCAAGACCCTGGGTCGTGTTCGAAGTGAGAGCCACCTCGCGTGGTGTGGCACCTATGAGAGAGGCGACACGAGAGCGGACTTCCTCCGTCACGACGACTTCGGCGTCGGGGTCACGCCCCTGTTCGTCACGAAGGCGCCGAAGCTGGGCACACGCGGCCTCGGTTGCGGGGTTCGAAACGGGTCCGGTTCCCGCCCAGTTCAGGTACGCGAACCTGGACAGGCTGGGGAACAGCTCGCGTCGGGAGTCGAAGTGTGACACCAGGCTGGGAATCTACACAGTGGTCCCACACCAGTCGCAGAAGACCGCGTCCAACCTCACACGGCGTCCACAGTGCCGGCAGAGGACGAGCTTCTCCGGCGGTGGGTCGGGCAACTCGACACGGACAAAGTACCCGTCCGAATCGGCCCCCAGTGTGGTGGAGTCGAGCTGGGTCCTTCCCTGGGAACTCGGGCCAGCTCCGGAACTCGGGCCGGCTCCGACGAGAACCCTGTTGCCGGAACCATTGCGGCCCGGACGGGAGTCCTCGGGCGTCCGGTCCCCGCCGTCACCCTCGGCCTCGCCCTCGCGAGCTCGCTCCCCCGGCTCGCCAGACAGGATTTCGAGGCCCCGGACTCCGTCTGCGAGATCCGCTGCGTGCTTGCAGAACTCTGCCGCGGCGACCCTGTCCCCCTGTGATACCTCGAACCTGACGTACGCCCCGGTGGTCAATCGGACGACGAGGTCGGTCGACTCCGCAAAGTCCTCGAGCCAGGTGGAGAGGACGTAATCGAGAGGGATCGATGCGTCCAGACGCTCTTCGTCCGGCTCCGAGCGATCCACCGTGACGAGGCGACGTTCGGTCAACCCGAGACCGAAGACCCGCTCATCGTCACCTTCGGGGCCCGAAAGCACGACCTTCGCGGCCACCCACGCGATCTCTGATTCGCCATCTGCGAGCCACGCGTCGAGGCCGGCACCCCTATTGGTGTCGGACGCAGTGGAGTCCATATCTTCGATTCGGTTTCCGGACACGAAAACTTGACGAAGTGGACAGGAACGCGACTGCGATGCGGAATGCGGCCGGAGGGGCCGGGCAGGCCCCGACCCGTGCACGGGAATGTTCGATGGGGGGAAGTTGTTGAGGCGTGCGTCTGGAATGGGCCGGACCAAAGCCAGAAGCGCCTCCATACGAGGAGCCAGGAGCGTGACCGGAAGATCCATGAGCGTCTGCGAAGAGGTCGCACCCGGCAGAACGAGCATCGAAGTGGCGGCCTTCGAGGAGGTCGTAATTCCCGAGATCGCAGTCCTCCAGCGCGTCGCCCTCTCACTGACGCGTGACCCCGGGGAGTCGGAGGATCTCGTTCAGGAAACCCTGCTGCGTGCCTACCGGGCGATCTGCTCCTTCGACGGCCGTCACCCGCGTGCGTGGCTGCTCACGATCCTCCGCAACACCCACGTGAGCCGAATGCGCAAGCGCGGACCCGACGTCGTGCGGGACTCCGAGCTCGCTCTCGCGTTCGCGGGGTCCGATCCGTCCGAGAGGACGGTCGAGGAGATCGTGGTCGACACTACCTTCGACGCCGCGCTCAACGAGGCCCTGCTCGCCCTTCCGGAGACTTTCCGCACCGTAGTGGAGCTCGTGGACGTGCAGGAACTCTCCTACCAGGAGGCGGCTGATGCGGTGGGTGTCCCCGTGGGTACCATCATGAGCCGGCTGCACAGAGCTCGCCGTCGTCTGCGCGATTCGCTCACGGCGGCGGGAGTCAGTCCCTTCGGAGAGGTTGCATGAGCGAGTCATGTTCCGGGGAGCCCCACGAGCACGGCATGATGGGATGCGAAGAGGTGCTCGTGCACATCCAAACCTGGATCGACCAGCAACTCGAGGACTCGGTCTCGGGGCTCGTGTCTTCACACCTTTCGCGATGTCCGGTCTGTGACAGCGAGGCCCAGACCTTCATCCGCTTGAAGGCGGCACTCCAGCGTCAGCGCTCGGCTTGTGACGAGATCGTCGTCGAACGCCTGCAAATGTTCGGCATGCGCCTGTGCAGAGGCGAGATCCCACCACCGGCCGGCACTTCGGACTGACCCATTCGAACACCCCGCCGGACGGGCACCCTCCGGTCTCGCTCCGACGTCGGAGGCCCCCCTTTCACGGTTCGCCGTTGGTGGCGACTTCCCGCTCGATTCCTGCGAGAGCGCTGATGCCTGCCAGGACTCGGGCGGGGTCCAGAGTCGGGATAGCCGCCATCGCCCGGTCGGCCAGGGGATGCATCACCGTGTTGCCCGCCAGGACCAGGGGGATCCTGTCCCTGAGACCGCACACGATCCCGATCTCATCGAGTTGGAGCTTGGGATGCGGCCGGCGGCGGACGGATACCACGAGATCGGGCCGTGACGTGTCGAGTGGGCAGGGCAATCCCGCGAGCCCAACGCACGGGGCTCTCCCCAGACGCGGATCTTGACAGGTGAGAACCACGTGACCGGCACCTTCCAGAGCATGAAGTAGCCGTGCAGCCGCCCCTGCATCTCCTTCGGTGACCAATACCTTCATCGCGTCACTCCCCGACCGCTGCAGCAATTCCACCCGAAGGCATCCCCGCCAGGGAGAGCCTTTCGTCACTTGTTCCATGGGTCCGCCCTCTTGGGCGCCCGGCACCGCCGCGTGAGCTGCGCCGGCGAGTCCGCAATGTCAGCTCACCCCGAACCAGACCGGCGACTGTGTCACGCTCGAGGTGCACCATCGGGCACATGCCCGGGTCGAGAACCACATCAAGGCTCTCAAAGGCTCAGGGCTCGAACGTTTCCCCTACACCGCCTGGGCAGCCAACGAAGCCTGGTTGGCCTGTGTCCTCGCTGCCCGCATCCTCGCCTGCTGGCTGGCCTCATCACATCCTCGACGGCGACCTCACCACAGCAACACAGAAACGCTGCGCTACCGGCTTCTGCACATGCCCGGCCGCATCGTAAGTCACGCCCGACGCTCACGTCTGCGCCTCGACCGAGCCTGGCCCTGGACCGTTGATGCTCTCGCCGGCTACGCACGCCTCGACCGCCTCCTCACCACCTGAACCGAGAGATGTCATCCCGGACGAGACACCACGCGCGTTCCGCTGAAACGCGCGTCCCACCCGGTCCATCTCATGAATGATCGGAGCTCAGGTACCGGCGAATCCGTTCGTGATCGGCATCCGCCGGTCGCGCCCGAAGGCCTTGGGAGTGATGCGCACGCCAGGTGGGGACTGTCTTCGCTTGTACTCGCTCGTGTCGACGAGACGAACCACACGCTGCACCGTGGCTTCGTCGCCGATCCCGGCCGCGACTATCTCGGAGGCAACCATGTCGTGCTCGACGTACGCCTCGAGGATCGGGTCGAGGACGTCGTAGGGCGGGAGCGAATCGCTATCGAACTGGTCGGGCCGGAGCTCGGCTGACGGCGCCTTGTCCAAGACCCTCTGGGGGATCAGATCGGTTCCTGCCAACCGGTTGCGGTGTCGTGCGAGCTCGTAAACCAGTGTCTTGGGGACGTCCTTGAGGACCGCGTATCCCCCGGCCATGTCTCCGTAGAGGGTGCAGTACCCCGTCGCCATCTCACTCTTGTTTCCGGTCGATAGCAGCATCGAACCGAACTTGTTCGAGTACGCCATCAAGAGGACTCCGCGGATCCTTGCCTGGATGTTCTCTTCCGTCACATCCGCGTCCATGCCCTCGAAAACTGGCCCGAGGGAGTCCGTCACCGACTTGAACGGAATCTCGATGGGGATCGTGAGGTACCGCATTCCCAGGTTGTCCGCAAGGCGAGCGGCATCCGTCAGGCTGTGCTCCGACGAGAAGGGGGATGGCATGGCAATACCCGTCAGGTTCTCGGCCCCGATCGCGTCGGCGGCCAAGGCGGCCGTGAGACTGGAGTCGATCCCCCCCGACAGGCCGAGAACGGCGCTGCGAAAACCGTTCTTGCCCAGGTAGTCCGCAACGCCCAGAACCAGCGCGTCGTACGCCTCGGCGACCGGGTCCGGCAGGGTGAGGGGAACCTGCCAGAGGTCGGGAAGAGGGGGTCGGGTCGTGACCGTGTGCAGGCGCGAGTTGCCCGGATGGACCGGCGCGATGTCCGCCGGGTGGGCGTTGTCGATGGGGACGAGCTGCCCGGTTACCGACTGGCGCAGCATGTCGAGATCGACGGCTTGCAGGTCGATCGGGTCGAGCGCTCGATGCCGAGGATCACGGATCTTTCGACGGAACGACGCGGCGCAGTCGACGTCCCATACTGCGAGGGCTTCCTCGAACTGCGGACAGGCAGCGGCCAGGTTCCCTTCGGCGTCGAAGAGCATCGATCCGCCATCGAAGACAAGTTCGTCCTGCCCTCCGACGATGTTCACGAAAACCAGAGGGCAGGCGGAGTCCGACGCCCGCGTGGCCAGCATCGATCGTCGCCACCCCATCTTCCCGAGGTGGAACGGGGAGCCGTTGATGTTGACCGCAAGCTCGATACCCGCACGCGCATGGTCGAGGAGGGGACCTTCCGGTACCCACACGTCCTCGCAGATCGTGATCCCGAACGTGATCCCTCGAAGGGAGAACAGCGGCCCCGATTCCTTGCCCTCGGCGAAGTATCGCTGCTCGTCGAAAACCCCGTAGTTGGGCAGACGCCGCTTGTGATAGTGACCGACGACCTGTCCTCCGTCGCAGACCGCGGCCGAGTTGTAGAGGTCGCCGTCCTTGTGGACCGTGCCGACGACGATGACGACGTCCTGTACCGACGCCGCCACCTTGACGAGTGCTTCCTCTGCCTCGACGATGAAGGCGGGCTTCAAGAGCAGGTCCTCGGGCGGATAGCCGGTGAGGGCAAGCTCTGGAAAGCAGACCATGTCGCATCCCGCTTCGGCGGCGCGTTCGGCGTACCGTTCGATGAGGTCGGTGTTCCGGTCGAGGTCTCCGACGATGGGGTTAACCTGGGCTGCACCTACCCTGATGCGCACGAGGACTCCTGCCGTCTGGTGGGAAGCGGGACGAAGCCCGGGAGATCAGGATAGGACCGCAGGGGAGGAGGCGTAGCGGGCGGCGAAGCTGGCTATCGTTGCGACGCTCGCATACTGCGGTGAACTGGCGGTGGCCTCGCGGAGGACCGGCGAGGACTGGTAGCCCCGATTCGATTCGTCCACACTTCTGGCGATGACGGAGCCCATTCACGTCGACACGGCGCCTCTAGATCCTCACCTCGGAGCCGTCGGCCCCGGTGACCGGGACGCCATCAAGGCCGAGATAGCACGCTCTGCAGACCCCGAGCGAGTCGTGCGAGCCCTCGCAGGCATCCTCGAGAGAGATCCCGATATCGCGCTCGATGTGCTCACTGTCGACGCGGGACGCCGGGCAACCGTGACCCTCCTCGCTGCGTCACGTGCGATCTCGGGATGGCTCCGCGCCCATCCGGAGGAGATGCGGCCCCTCGGATCACCCCGCACCACGTCACCAGTCCCGCGCGTGGGCGAACTTCGTAGGTTGGCCGAGGAGGCGTGCAACGAGCCCGGAGATCCCGTCGACAACCTGAGACGCTTTCGCCGCCGCTGGTCGATGCGTATCGCTCTTCGTGACCTCCTGATGCTCGCCCCTTTCGAGGAGGTCGGATCGAGCCTGTCCGATCTTGCGGATGCGTGCCTCGATATGGCTCTCGACCTCGCCACCGACGGCTCACCGGACGGGCTGGCCATAGTCGCGATGGGGAAACACGGCGGCCGGGAACTGAACTACGCGTCCGACATAGACGTTGTGTTCGTCGGGGGTGACGACGCCCCCGCCAAGAAGCTCCTCTCGATCATGGGCAATCCCTCTCCGGAGGGGATCGTCTGGAGGATCGACGCGGACCTGAGGCCGGAGGGAAGGGCAGGCAGGCTCGTCCGCTCGCTCGAGGCCTACGAGGCCTATTACCGGCGCTGGGCAGACGCCTGGGAGTTCCAGGCGCTCATCAAGCGGAGGCCGTCGGCAGGCGACCTGGAACTCGGGCGTGCGTTCTGCGAGATGGCGGGGAGGTTCGTGTGGGACGAACCCCTACCCGAGGACGCGCTCGACGAGCTCCGCGCGATGAAGGCACGCACGGAGGAACGCGTGTCTTCGGCGGGGCTCGCCGAGAGAGAGGTGAAACTGGGCAAGGGGGGTATCCGTGACGTCGAGTTCGCGGTCCAGCTCCTCCAGCTCGTCCACGGACGGGCCGACCCCGGTATCCGGGCTGCCAGCACTCTGACTGCTCTCGAGCAGCTCTCGACCGCTGGATACGTGTCCATCAGGGACGGCGAGGTGCTCGCCAACACGTACCGGAAGCTCAGGAGCGTGGAGCACATGTTGCAGCTCGAGGACGAAGCACAGATCCACTCCCTTCCGAACAGCGCGGAGCAACTCGATCGTCTCGCACGCCTCCTGCATTACAGGGGCGACGCGCAGGCTTCCGCCACAGAGCACTTCCTCACCGACTTCAAGGAGAACCTCGCGACCGTGCGCAGTGTGCACGAGCGGCTCTTCTACAGGCCTCTCCTCGAGGCCTTCGCCGGGACGCCGCGGGACGATACCAGCCACCTGAGCGCGGCTGCCGCTGAAGACCGGCTCGTCGCGTTCGGGTTCGCAGATGCGAACGCCACGCGGCGCGCCCTGGAGACGTTGACCTCAGGGCTGTCGCGGCGCTCGAACTTGATGGAGGCCATGCTGCCGCTGGTCCTCGGCTGGCTCTCGGACACCCCCAACCCCGACCTCGGCCTGCTCATGCTCGACAAGCTAACGGCGGATCGGCTCCGAGCCGACACTCTCACCGCGGTGTTCCGGGAATCGCCTCTCGCCGCGAATCGCCTCTGCAGCCTGATCGGCACCGGACGCGAGATAGCCGAGGGTCTGGTCAGCTTCCCCGAGCTGCTGCTGATGCTCGAGGACGACGACCGCCTGTCACTGGCGCGCTCGCGGGAAGAACTCGTCGAGGGGGCTGCACGCCAGCTCGCCTGGAGGAACGACCCGGAGTCACGCAAGTCCGGCCTCAGGAGATTCGTCCGGCGCGAGCGGACTCGGATCGGAATCCGGGACATCCTCGGCTTCGCAGACACGGACGAGGTCGGCCGGGAACTGACCGCCCTGGCGGAGGCCTGCCTCGAGGCCGGGCTCGCCTCCGTAACCGAAGACATGGACGACCTGCCGCCCATCGCAGTGATCGGGATGGGCCGTCTCGGCGGGGGTGAGCTCGCATACTCGTCCGACGTCGACATCCTGATCGTCTACGACCAGCCGGAAGGGGCGAAGGGGACCGCCACCTGGGAGGTGGGCAGGGCGGTAGAGAGAGTCTCGATGGACCTGGTGGATGCCGTAGCGGCCAGGACGGCGGAGGGCATGGCCTTCGACGTCGATCTCGACCTGCGCCCGGAGGGCAAGGGAGGGGTGATCGCGCGAAGCCTCCGGGCCTACGCCGCCTATTGGGAGAAGTGGGCCGAGACGTGGGAGTTCCAAGCCCTCTTGCGTGCCCGGCCCGTCGCCGGAGACCTGGAGCTCGGCCGAGCGTTCCTCGAGGTGGCCGAACCGTGGGTATACCGCGACCCCTTTCCCGAACAGTGGTTGACCGACATCCGAGCGATGAAGGTCCGGATCGACAAGGAGCGCCTGCCGAAGGGTGCCGACCCCCACTTCCACATGAAGCTCGGGCGAGGTGGCCTCCTCGAGATCGAGTTCGCGGTGCAAATGCTCCAGCTCCGTTACGGAGCCGCGAATCCGTCCGTCCGTTCGACTTCGACTGCACGCGCCATCGAGAAGCTCGTCGAGACCGGGTACCTGAGCAGCGATTCCGCCGACCGCCTGCTCAGTGCCTACGAGCTGGTGAACCGGGTAAGAAACCGCATGGCTCTGCTCGGCATC
>QWHP01000503.1 GCA_021404985.1 Actinobacteria bacterium ATB1 | reverse complement strand
GGCACGCAACGCTATTGGGACGGCACGCAATGGGTGGGGCAGGCCGCCCCCATGGGGCCCCCGGGGCCCGGCGCGCCTGCAAAGTCTCCTCGCAAGAGCAACGCCAAGGTCTGGATCTGGCTGGGCGTGGGCCTCGGGGTCGCCGTGCTGCTCATCGTCGTGATCGGTGTGTTCGTGGCGGTCGACTTCGGGACGAAGGCCTTCGACTGGGTCACGGAGCCGGCGGACACCGTGAACGAGTATCTCGCCGCCGTGAAGGCCGGCGATATGGCCAAGGCCGACGACCTGACGTGCGAGGGGTCAGACGCCTTCCAGCCGGACCTGACAGCCGAGGGGGCCGGTGACCTCCGCGACTACTACGCGCACAACAGCCAGCGGGTGAACAACGAGGCCTGGGTCCTGTTCAGCTACGAGACGGAAGCCGAGTCCGGCGAGGCGGTTGCGTATCTGGAGCCGGTCGACGGCAGCCTGAGGATCTGTGAGATCAGCGAGGAAGTGCCGAAGGGGATCTTCGACGAGGACGCCTTCTAGATTTGGCGTCCGGATCTCGACAAGGGGAAACATGGACCGCGGGCGCAGACCGGTGATCGTGGGAGTCGGCCAGGTGACCGTGCGCGGCCAGGTGTGGCCGGACCTGGCGGAGCCACTGGACCTCGCGTGTGATGCCGCTCAGGAAGCGGCCAGGGACGCGGGCGCGCCAGTACTCGCCGCCGTGGACCGTCTCGTCCTGCCTCCGATCCTGTGTTGGGACTACGGCAACGCGCCTCGCCTCGTCGCCGAGCGTCTCGGTCTCGAGTGCGAACAGGTCCAGCTCAAGGCCGGGGGAAACACCCCGCAGGAGGGCATCAACGACGCGGCGGAAGCTCTCGCCGACGGCCGGATCGAGATGGCGCTGCTCGCCGGCGCCGAGTGCGAGGCAGCACGGAAGGCCGCACGCAAGGCAGGACACGAGGTCTCCTGGACCAGGACCGAGGACGCGCTGCCGAGCCCGGAGGAACACCTCTCGCACCCCTTCGAGCTCATGCGCCAGGCGATCCTTCCTGTCCACATCTACCCGCTCTTCGAACCCGCGCTGCGGGTGGCGGCGGGCCGGACCCCGGAGGAACACGTCGCATGGCTCGGCACGACCATGTCGCGCTTCACCGAGGTCGCGGCGGCGAACCCCTTCGCCTGGTTCAGGGAGCGTCTGACACCAGGCGACGTGACGACTCCGACGCCGGGGAACCGGATGGTCTCGACGCCCTACACCGTTCGGATGAACTCCTTCATGGGGGTGGACCAGGGTGCAGCCGTGATCCTGACCACCGAGGAGACAGCGCGGCGACTCGGCGTCCCCGAGGAACGGTGGGTGTGGGTCTGGTCCGGCGCGGACTGCAACGACGTCTGGTACTTCACCGAACATGCCGGATACGACCGGTGTGCTGCGATGGAGGCCTGCGCGGGAGAGGTTCTCGGGGGCAGCGGGATCGGCGTGGACGAGGTGGCGCACTTCGACCTCTATTCGTGCAACGTGTCCGTCGTGCAGCTCGCAGCGCTGGCCCTGGGGCTCGATCCCGACGACACCCGTCCCCTGACGGTCACAGGGGGACTGCCCTACGCGGGAGGACCCTGGAACAACTACACGACCCATGCGATCGCTGCGATGGTGACGAAGCTCCGCGACAGCGAGGGGGATCTGGGGATAGTCACCGGCAACGGAGGATTCCTGACGAAGCACTCGTTCGGCCTCTACGGACGACGTCCACCCGAGCGGCCGTTCCACCGCAACGATCGGGAGGCCGACGAGGCCAGGATTGTCTCCGCCCCGCACCCGAGACTCGAAGACGAGCCGTCCGGTCGGGGGCGGATCGAGGGATACACGGTCGCTCACGACCGCGACGGACTCCCCGAAAGGGCGCTTGCCCTGGTCCGCCTGGACGACACGCGGCGCACACTGCTCAACAGTTGGGACGGCGCTGTGGCGACAGCGATGACCTCCGGCGAGTGGTTCGGTACCGAGGTCGAAGTCGGCCCGGACTGCACCTTCGTTCTTCCCTGAGCGGCGTACGCTCGATCCCCGTCCGGCTGGCAATCCCCGCATTTCGCAGCGTCGCGTGGCAGAGTGTGCACTGTCCGGGGGTGTTTCGGGCAAGGGACACCAGGTT
>QWHP01000502.1 GCA_021404985.1 Actinobacteria bacterium ATB1 | reverse complement strand
GATGCTCACCGGCGGCTCACCGTCGATCACGCCTGGTGACGACACCTCCCACCTTGCCGGAACCGTCGACTTGGCGCCGACCATCGCGTGGATCTTGGGTGTTCCCGCCCCGGCGGCGAGCGAGGGCCGGGTCCTCTCCGAGGCAGTGTCACCCTGATCGCCCTGCGGACGGGCCGGGTTCACCGCGCAACGGTTATCGTGTCCCCAGAGCCGAGCGGGGAGACCACCGTGAAGATGCAACTTCTGCCCGACGACGAGTACATGCACGAGGTGGAGGCAGCATCCCACTTCAACGAGTCGATGTACTTCAACGTCTACGACCCGGCGAAGTCCGTGGGTGGCTTCGTCCGCATCGGCAACCGTCCGAACGAGGGCTACGCGGAGCGGACCGTCTGCCTGTATCTGCCCGACGGCCGAGTTGCCTTCGTCTTCGGCAGGCCCGAGATCGATGGGAACGAGGCCTTCGACGTCGGTGACACCCGCTTCGAAGTCGTGACACCCTTCGAGAAACTCAACGTCGCCTTCGAAGGGAAGCTCGTTCTGCTCGAGAACCCACTCGAGATGGCCGACCCACGACGTGCCTTCAAGGAGAACCCTTGGTGCGAGTGCAACATCGAGCTCGCCTACGCGGGGATATCGCCCATGTTCGGTGGTCAGCTCGTCGACGACGACGGCAGTCCTCTCGGCGAGAGTGAGGGCTTCGACTTCTCGCGCGGCCATTATGAGGACGACACCTGGCAGGTCGACGGATACGGGCTCCGGGACCACAGTTGGGGTCCGCGTCACTGGCAGGCACCGTTGTACTACCGCTGGTTGACGGCGAACTTCGGCGCAGACTTCGGTTTCGTGGTGTCGCGAGTCGTCCGCAGGGACGGATCCGAGCATATCGGTGGAATGGTCCTGACCGACGGCAAGTACGAGTACATCACCCAGGCGACCATCGAGACCGACTGGGAGGGTGACGACCTCTACCACCGACGGCTCCATGTTCGAGCCAAGACCTCCGGGCGCGAATGGGCCGTCGAGGGTGAGGTCAAGAACCTCATCCCCCTCCGCAACAGGCGCACGAGCCCGGAAGGGGAAGAGCTCACCACGCGGATCAGCGAGGGCCTCACACGATGGGTGTGTGACGGAGTCGAGGGCTGGGGGCTGTCCGAGTACCTCGACCAGATCGTGGACGGGCGGCCGGTCGGTGCCTCGGAAACGTGACCTGCCCATAGAGGCTCTCGCCCATGTCACGGAGGCCCATCTGGGACCCGGACACGCGCATGGCCTGAGGCGCCTGTCGGGCGGCGCCTCCAGAGAGACCTGGTCGTACGACTGGGTCCCTCCGTCGGGTGTCGCCCACCACCTGATACTGTGCAGGGATCACGCGTCGAGCCCCATCGCCTTGCAGAGGGACGCCGAGTGCACCCTGCTACAGACCGCCGGAGCCCAAGGCGTCGCCGTCCCCGCGGTCGAGTTCACGTTCGCCGACAACTCCGGTCTGGGGTCCGGCTTCGTGATGGCGCGCGTGGAAGGTGAGACGATCCCACGCAAGATCCTGCGCGATCCCGAATTCGCAGCCGCACGACCCCTTCTCGCAAGCCAGTGCGGTGAACAGCTCGCCCGGATCCATGCGATCGACACCGCAGACCTGCCCGGCCTGCCCAGACCACCGGAAGACGAGCATCCCGTTGCAGCCCTCCTTCGACAGTACACGGCGATCCTCGACTCGATGCAGGAGCCGCATCCGGCGTTCGAGCTCGGGCTGCGGTGGCTCTGGTCGAACATGCCCGACCCTGTCGAGCCACGGCTCGTCCACGGCGACTTCAGAAACGGCAACCTCATCGTCGGGCCGAACGGGATCCGTGCCGTGCTCGACTGGGAACTCGCACATCTCGGCGACCCGATGGAGGATCTCGGCTGGCTCTGTGTCCGAGCATGGCGTTTCGGGAACGACCACTTGCGCGTCGGAGGTTTCGGGGACCTCGACGAGCTCACCGCCGGCTACGAATCAGCAGGCGGACCCCCGGTCGAGTCGAGCGCAGTTCGCTATTGGGAGGTCTTCGGGAACCTGAAGTGGGGGGTCATCTGCCTCGTCCAGAGCCGGACGCACCTGAACGGCATCCGGCGTTCCGTCGAGCTCGCCGCGCTGGGAAGGCGAGTCGCCGAGACCGAATACGACCTCCTCTGCCTCCTTGGCTGACGTGTTGCCGGGGACACCCTTGATCTCCCAGGACAGCGCGTCGTCGACGGTCGGGCAGAGGAACCGGTAGCCCGCCGAAAGGAGCTTCCCGGGGACAACGTCCTGGGAGTCGAGGAGCAGCCCCGACGCCTCCCCCATGGCGCGGCGCAGGACGACTTCCGGGATCCTGGCGAAGACAGGTCTCCGAAGCGTGTGGCCCAAGGCACGGGTGAGGTTCTCCAGGCTGACGGGTGCGGGCGCGACCGCGTTGACGGGGCCTGAGACATCCGACTGGATCACCCACTCGTAGATGCCCACGAGATCGTCGAGAGCTACCCAGCTCACGACCTGTCCTCCGTTGCCGGGGATTGCCCCGAGTCCTGCCCGCACGAGGGGCACGAGCTTCCCCAACACGCCACCGCCGGCGCCGAGGACCACACCGGTCCTGAGGTGGACGACACGGACTCCCACCTCGACCGCAGGCGACGCCGCATCCTCCCACGCCTCAACGACGTCGGCCAGGAATCCGCTGCCCTTCCCGGAGGCCTCCCCTGCCTTCCCGTTCCCGGTATCCCCGTAGAAGCTGATCCCGGAAGCGACCACCAAGACATCAGGGGGGGAGTCGGCCGCCGCGATCCGCTCCGCCATGAGACGTGTGGACATGACCCTGCTCTCGAGGATCCTGCGTTTCTTCGAGGCCGTC
>QWHP01000501.1 GCA_021404985.1 Actinobacteria bacterium ATB1 | reverse complement strand
GGCGCGGGGACCGAGAGCGGACGCGTCGAAGGTGACGGCGTAGACGCGCGAGGCGCCGGGAGCGAGGACCGTGACGTCCGGTGGTGCGGTGAGCAGGAAGTCCGCGGCGTTGGCTCCGGTGATGGACACGCCCAGGCCGGTGAACGAGAGCGGGCCGGAGCCGGAGTTCTGGAGCGTGACCGCGCGCGGGACGCTCAGGCCGGTGCCGACACCGTGCTCGCCGAAGTCCAGCGCCAGCGGCGTGACGTCGGCCTCGCGGCGGACGCCGCGGCCGGTGAGCGGGATCAGAATGGTGGGCTCGCCGGGGTCATCGGTCGTGATGCGCAGCGACGGGGGCTTGAAGCCGACGGTCGCCGGGTCGAACACGATGCCGACGACGCGCACGCCGAGGGGGGGAATGGGCGAGGTGTCCGGTGGCGCGGCGAAGGCGTAATCGCTGGCCGCGGAGTTGACGATCTGGAGACCGGAGCCGGTGAAGTTGAGGGGGATATTCCCGGTGTTCTCGATCGTCACGTTCTGCGCGGCCGTCGGCCCATCGTCGATGTCCTGGTTGCCGAACTCCAGGCTCGCCGGCGAGGCGACGGCGTCGGCGAACGGCACGAAGCCGGTGGTGATGGCGAGGTCCCACTGGGTGAGCGTGCCGCCGTCGCTGGCGGTGTCGTCGGAGACCGTGAGGATCCAGTCCCCGTTGGGGTCCTCGCCGTTGAAGGCCGCGAGGGCATCCTCGGGCACGAGCGTGGGCTGCACCACGAGGTTGGCATAGACACTGTCGGCGGCGAGGCCCGTGTTGTTGGCGTAGGGCACTTGGCCGCCGGGGTTGGCGCCGTCGTCCCAGACGGTGCCGTTGAAGACGTTGTCGTGGCCGCTCCCGTTGTCCGTCGTCAGAGTGACGATGGTCCCGGCGGGGGACTGGAGCGTCATGTCGACATCGGCGGCGAACGTGTGCTGCAGGAACGTCGTGACATCGACGTCGACGATCACGTCCGTCAGCCCGGCGGCGGTGATCGTCGAGGTGGTGACCGACGGCGCGCCGCTGCTGATCGCCTCGGCGCTCGCGTTCGAGAGGAGCGTCACCAGCGGGACGATCGCGTCGCAGGCGGTGATCTGCAGGCTCCACTCGTGGAGAGTGCCACCGGCGCCGCCGAGATCGTCGGAGATCGTGAGCACCCACGTGCCGTTGGGGTCCTCGCCGATGAAAGCCCCGAGCGCCTCCTCGGGGACGAGCGCCTCCTCCGAGACGAGGGTGGCGTAGACCCCGTCGGTGGCCAGTCCCTCGTTGGTGGTGTAGGGCAGCTGGCCGTTGCGGTCGGCCTGATCGTCCCACACCGTGCCATTGAAGGTGTCGTCGTTGCCGCCCCCGTTGTCTGTCGTCAGCGTGACCACGGTGCCGGCGGGGGACTGGATGGTGATGTCGAGGTCGGCCGCGAAGGTGTGCGTGATGAACGTCTGGAGATTGAGGTCCCAGAGATGAGGACTCACGCCGGAGACGGTCTGCTCGGCGCTGACGACGGCGGGGCCCGTGGGGATGGCCAGGGCCGGAGCGGAGGTGAAAGTCATCGGCGGATCGGCGTGGTCGAGCGGCGGGACGGCCACGGCGTCGTTGCCGAAGCCGCTGAGGGCGACCGTCACGAGCAACTCGTCCGCGTCGTTGGAGACGATGCTCAGAGTGCCCGCGAGCGGTCCTTCGGCGGTCGGGTCCAGGGCCACCCCGAGGGTCCGCACCTCGCCCGAAGCCAGGGCCGCCTGGCCCGTGTCGCTGAGGATCAGGAACTCCCCCGCGTCGCTGCCTCCCAGGGTGATCGCGCTGATCTCGAGTGCGTTCGGACCGAGGTTCTGGATCAGGACGGGCCGCGGGGAGGAGGGGCCGGCGTTGACGTCCTGGTGTCCGAGGCCGATCCGGCCAGTGTTGAGATTGATCTCGCCCGCGAGCCGGCTCACGCGGACGTCGTCGATGGCGAGCCCGGCCAGCTGAACGGTGGTGTCCGAGTCGAGGTGAAAGACAACCTCGATGGTCTGCCCGGCGAAGTCGGAGATGTCAGCGCGCTGAATGCCCCAGCCCGAGGTCATCGGGACGGTTGTGGCCGGATTGCCGATGGTGGCGCTCATCGTCGCGCCGGTCCACTCCCAGACGGTGCGGGGGTTCGC
>QWHP01000500.1 GCA_021404985.1 Actinobacteria bacterium ATB1 | reverse complement strand
ATCGAGATCGAAGGAGTCGACATCCAGCAGGGACTCGATCCGGACAGCCTCGGCGGAGCGGGCTCGCTCACCGTCGTGGTCGGGGGCGACGACATCGTCGTCCCGATGGAGGAGGTCTTCGTTCCACTGACGATGCAGCTCGGGCGCGGGGGTAGGACCATTGCGACTCAGAGGGTGGAGAGGGAGCAGGTCTACATCGACTCCGTGCGGGCGAGGCTGGACCAGGTGCCGACTCTCTCGACCGTCGACAACGTGAACATGCTCATCGGCCGGTATGCCACCGTCGTCGCCCTGCAACAGACCTTGAACGGTGTCTACGAGCAACTGGGGATAGGAGACGGGGCTCAGGCCCTGCTGCCGTCGCGTGCTGCCTGAACGCGGGGTCCGCCGACGTTCGCGGCCGCGGTCGTAGCCTGCTGTGACGATGGTGGAGCGCCCCGACGACCGGACCCGGGAGACCTCGGAGGCCGGTGACGATCTGACGTTGCGTGACAGCGAAGCGGCTCAGTACCGGGCGGGACGGGCGATCTCGCTCACGACTTTGCTGTCGAGGCTCACCGGGTTCGCCCGTATCCTCGTCGTCTCGGCCGTGTTCGGCACATCCTTCCTCGGCGCCACCTACCAGACGACGAACAACGTGCCGAACCTGATATTCGAGCTTGTTGCTGCGGGGGCTCTGAGCTCGACCGCCGTCGGCATTCTCCTCACCGAACCCGTGGCACGGCTCATCTTCTGGGCGGACGACGACCCGGCGTCTCGGAGCGACAAGGTCGAGCTCGGGACGTTCTTCCTTCGAGTCTTCCTCCCCCAGACCCTCTTCTACGTCGTCGCCATGGTCATGACCGCCGTCTTGCAGGCCCACAGACGATTCGTCGTCCCGGCAGCGGCACCGATCTGGAACAACGTCGTGGTGATCGCAGTCTACGTGACCTTCGCCGTCGCATACGCCGGACAGGTGGGTGCCGGGGATGTGTCGGACTCGGGGGCCTGGTTGCTCGGGGTGGGCACGACGCTCGGGGTCGCTGCTCTCGCCCTACCCCAGATCCCATTCGTGCGCAGCCTGGGATTCAGGGTGAGACCGCGGCTGGCGTGGCGTGATCCGGGTGTGCGCCGGATCGCGAGGCTCGGGGTCTGGGCGATCGGCTGGCTCGGGTTCAACAGCCTGATCCTCCAAGTCATGGTCTCGATCGCGAACAGGGGAGACGACGTCGTTCCGTTGCAGGTTGCCTGGGCCTTCTTCCTGCTCCCCTATTCGCTGTTCGCCATGGCGCTCTCGACGGCGGCGTTCCCTGCACTGTCGAGGCGCCATGCCGAGGGTGACACGGATGGCTTCGTGACCGAGTCGGGCCGCGTGCTCAGCGACGTCCTCTTCTGGTTGATCCCCTCGGCTGTGGTCTTCCTGGCCCTTGCCGGACCGATCGCCGTCGTCTTCCGATTCGGCTCGATGACGGAAGAGGGGGCCGAGTCGGTCGCGTTGTACCTGCGCACGTTCGCCGTCGCAGTCCCCGTGTACGGCGCGTTCCTCGCCCTGACACGCATCGCCTACGCCCGCAACGACACACGCACACCGACGCTCGGGAACGGCGTCGGGGTCGGTCTCGGCGTGGCAGCGATGCTCTCGGCACTTGTCACGTTGGAGGGCGGGGCAGCTCGTACGGCGTTGGGGTTGGGGACCGCACTTGCGTATCTCGTCGCGTGCCTCATCGTGGCGTCGAGGCATCTGGAAGCGGCGCAGGTGCGCCGAGTGCTCCGGAACCTCGCGCGGATCTCCGCGTCAGGCCTGGTGTCCGGTGCCGCGATGCTCGGCGGTTCCCTGGCAGTTGCCGCCGTCACCTCGCCGAGCAGAGCGGCGGCTGTGGCACAGCTGGCCGTGGCGCTCGTCCTGGGCGGCGCGGCGTATCTGCTCCTGGCCAGGCTTCTAGATGTCGAGGGTCTCGACACGATTCGGTCGGTACTCCCGTGAGCCGAGTACTCCTCACACTCGGACCGTCGACAGGGGGGATCGGCCGGCACGTGCGTGACCTTTCCCTACACCTGGCACGACAGGCGGCCTGGGAAGTCGCCGTGGCCGGTCCCGCCGGCCTCTCCCACGGCTGGCTCTCGCAGGTCGCAGGGGAGGCGACAGCCATCGAGCACTTCACTGTCCCGCTCCCGGGGAGGTGGGCGCAGGCCCCGTCCGCCTACCGAGAGCTCACCACCTTGGTCGAGGGGTTCGACGTCGTGCACGCGCACGGTCTTCGTGCAGGCCTGGTGTCGAGTCTCGCCGGCCGAAGATGCCACGTCCCCGTGATCGCCACGTTGCACAACAGAGCCTACGTCTACGGCCGGCGCAGATCCCTTGCCCTTCCCCCGATTCCCGAACGCCTCCTGTCCGTCCTCGCGACGGAGGTCGTCGCAGCATCGCCCGACCTCGCGCACGCCCTTGGTCCACGTGCCCACATGATCCCGGTACCCGCCGATACCGAGACGCCATCCACGGCGCCCTCGGACATCCGGCGCGAGCTCGGCATACCCGAAGATGCGGTCCTGGTCCTCGCTGTGGCGAGGCTCCATCGCCAGAAGCGTCTCGGGGACCTGGCCGCTGCCGCGGATCTGCTTCCCGACGACGTCGTGGTCGTCGTCGCCGGCGAAGGGCCGGCTCGGGCCGAGCTCGAATCGGAGCCGGCCGTGGTCTCGGGCAGGGTGCACCTCCTCGGCCACAGAGACGACGTTCCCGATCTGGTGGCCGCAAGCGACATAGCCGTCCTCGCGTCCGCATGGGAGGCCATTCCTCTCTTCCTGAAGGAGGCCGGCGCGGCCGGCAAGCCCCTGGTGGGAACCGACACGGGCGGCATTCC